>NZ_JBHWHV010000008.1:0-211284 GCF_042732375.1 Streptomyces sp. NPDC059785 | reverse complement strand
CACCCGTACAGGGTGGCGGCACCGGCCCGTTCACAAGGGTGCGGGACGCGGAGCGCTAGTCGCGGGCGGACTCCACGCTGTCCGCGACGGTGCGCCCGCCGGCGCCCGGGTGCTCGACCCCGTCGAGCTGCGAGACCAGACCCGTGACCTGACGGGCGATGTCCGGCGCGGTCAGGCCGATCTCCGCGAGGACCTCCTTGCGGGAGGCGTGGTCGAGGAAGCGCGGCGGGATGCCGAAGTCCCGCAGCGGTACGTCGACCCCGGCGTCCCGCAGGGCCTGCGCGATCGTGGAGCCGACGCCGCCGACGCGGGAGTTGTCCTCGACGGTGACGACGACGCGGTGCTTCTCGGCGAGCGGGGCCATCGCCTCGTCGACGGGCTTGACCCAGCGCGGGTCGACGACGGTGGTGGAGATGCCCTGGTGGTCGAGGAGCGAGGCGATCTCCAGGCACATGGGCGCGAGGGCGCCGACGGAGACGAGCAGCACGTCGGGGGTGTCGGTGCCCGGGGCGCGCAGCACGTCCATGGAGCCGACCCGGCCGACGGCCGGTACCGCGGGGCCGACCGCGCCCTTGGAGAAGCGGACCACGGTCGGCGCGTCGTCCACGTCGACGGCCTCGCGGAGCTGGGCGCGGACCTGGTCGGCGTCGCGCGGCGCGGCGAGCCGGAGGCCGGGCACCACCTGGAGGATCGACATGTCCCACATGCCGTTGTGCGAGGCGCCGTCGGTGCCGGTGATGCCCGCGCGGTCCAGGACGAAGGTGACACCGCACTTGTGCAGGGCCACGTCCATCAGCACCTGGTCGAAGGCGCGGTTCAGGAACGTCGCGTACACGGCGAAGACGGGGTGCAGTCCGCCGGTGGCGAGCCCTGCCGCGGAGACGGCGCCGTGCTGCTCGGCGATACCGACGTCGTAGACCCGCTTCGGGAACGCCTTGGCGAACTTGTCCAGGCCGACCGGCTGGAGCATCGCGGCCGTGATGGCCACGACGTCCTTGCGCTCCTTGCCGAGCTTGACCATCTCCTCGCCGAAGACGGAGGTCCAGTCGGCGCCGGAGGAGGTGATCGGCAGGCCGGTGTCCGGGTGGATCTTGCCGACGGCGTGGAAGCGGTCGGCCTCGTCCTGGAGGGCGGGCTGGTAGCCGCGGCCCTTCTCGGTGAGGCAGTGCACGATGACCGGGCCGCCGAACCGCTTGGCGCGGACCAGGGCGGACTCCAGGGCCTCGATGTCGTGGCCGTCGATCGGGCCGACGTACTTCAGGCCCAGGTCCTCGAACATGCCCTGCGGGGCGATGAAGTCCTTCAGGCCCTTCTTGGCGCCGTGCAGGGTGTCGTAGAGCGGCCGGCCGACGACGGGGGTGCGCTCCAGGAGGTCCTTGCCGCGGGCGAGGAAACGCTCGTAGCCGTCGGTGGTGCGCAGGGTGGCGAGGTGGTTGGCGAGGCCGCCGATGGTCGGCGCGTAGGAGCGCTCGTTGTCGTTGACGACGATGACCAGGGGGCGGTCCTTGGCGTCCGCGATGTTGTTGAGCGCCTCCCAGGCCATGCCGCCGGTGAGGGCGCCGTCACCGATGACGGCGACGACGTGGGCGTCGCGCTCCAGGACCTCGTTGGCCTTGGCCAGGCCGTCGGCCCAGCCCAGGACGGTGGAGGCGTGCGAGTTCTCGATCACGTCGTGCTCGGACTCGGCCTGCGAGGGGTAGCCGGACAGGCCGCCCTTCATCTTCAGCTTCGAGAAGTCCTGCCGCCCGGTGAGCAGCTTGTGGACGTAGGACTGGTGTCCGGTGTCGAAGAGGATCCGGTCCTTCGGCGACTCGAAGACGCGGTGCAGGGCGAGGGTGAGTTCGACGACACCGAGGTTGGGACCGAGGTGGCCGCCGGTCTTGGAGACCGCTTCGACGAGGAAGCTCCGGATCTCCTCGGCCAGCAGGTCCAGCTCCTCCAGGCTGAGCCGGTCCAGATCGCGCGGTCCCGTGATGCGGGTCAGCAGCGGCACCCGTGCCTCCTTGCAGTAGAGCCGTTCGAGATTGCCGGGTCTGTCGAGTCTAATGTTCCGCCTGTCGTGCGAGTGCCCGGCCCAGGCGTTTGTACATCACACGAATGGCGGCGTGCGGTGGGGACACGGCTGTGCCCGGTACCGCCATTGGTACCGGGCACAGGTCCGTGGTGCCGCCGTGAGCCGGTCGTACGACCGGCTCGTGCGGGCTTTCTCAGGCGCGACCCGCCGTCTTCTGGGTCTTGCGGGTGATCGAGTCGATCACGACGGTGGTCAGCAGGACGCCCGCGGTGATCATGTACTTCACCGGCTCGGCGATGGACTCGAGCTGGAGGCCGTACTGGATGGAGACGATCACCAGGACACCCAGCAGGGCGTTCCAGGTGCGGCCCCGGCCGCCGAAGAGGCTGGTGCCGCCGATGACGGCCGCGGCGATCGCGTTCATCAGCAGGTCACCGGTGCCGGCGCTCTGGTTGGCCGCGGCGATCTTGGAGGCCAGGAAGAGGCCGCCGATGGCGGCGAAGAGGCCGGAGATCGCGAAGACCGAGATCCGGACGGCCGTGACGTTGATGCCGGCGCGGCGGGAGGCCTCGACGCTGCCGCCGAGGGCGAACACCTTGCGGCCGTACGTCGTGCGGCGCAGGACGAAGTCGGTGGCGACCAGGAAGGCGAGGAAGATCACCGTGGCCAGGGGCAGGCCCTTGTACTGGTTGTACATGACAGCCCCGGCGAAGGCGATCACGGCGAGCAGCACCGTGCGCAGGATGGTGTCGCTGAGCGGCCGGGACGGGACGCCGACGGCCTCGCGGCGGCGGTTGCCGAGGAAGGAGGTGACGAAGAACACCGCCACCACGACCACGGCGAGCCCGTAGGCGGCGGCCACGTCCGAGAAGTAGTACGTGGTCAGCTTGCCGATGAAGCCGTCGCTGTCGAGGTTGATCGTGCCGTTGTCGCCCAGGATCTGGAGCATGAAGCCGAGCCAGAACAACAGGCCCGCCAGGGTGACGGCGAAGGCCGGGGCCCCGAGGTAGGCGAAGAAGAAGCCGTGCGCTGCGCCGATGGCGGCGCCGACGGCGACCGCGACCAGGACGGCGACCCACTCGGGCCAGCCCTGGTTGACGCTGAAGACGGCGGCCAGCGCGCTGGCCGCGCCGCTGACCGAGCCGACGGACAGGTCGATCTCACCGAGCAGCAGCACGAACACGATGCCGACCGAGATCATCCCGGTGCCGACCATCGTGATGGTGATGTTGTTGATGTTCTCGGCCGAGAGGAAGGCCGAGTTCAGGCTCTGGAAGACCACGCAGATGACGACGAGGCCGATGATGACCGGAATGGAGCCCAGTTCACCGGCGCGCATCTTGCGCTTGAATTCGCCGACGTAGCCGGCGAGACCCTGCTCGCGGACGAGCAGCCGGGGGTCGACGGCGGTCACCGCGGCGGCGGCCGCCTCGGGGTTCTCGGCGGCGGGCTTGTCCTGCGGGGCCGCGGAGGTCTTGTCGATGCTCACTTCTGAGCCTCCCCGTTGCTGCGTGCCGCACGGCGGGTCACGGCGTTTTCCGTGGCACCGGTGATGGCGGAGATGATCTCTTCCTGCGAGGTCGACTTGACCTCGAAGACGCCGTTGTTGCGCCCGAGGCGCAGCACGGCGACCTTGTCCGCGACGGCCTTCACATCGGCCATGTTGTGGCTGATGAGGATGACGGCGTGGCCGCGCTCGCGCAGCCGCTCGACGAGGTCGAGCACCTGGGCGGTCTGCTCTACGCCGAGGGCCGCGGTGGGCTCGTCGAGGATGACGAGCTTGGGCTCGCCGAGCATGGAACGGGCGATCGCCACGACCTGGCGCTGACCGCCGGAGAGCGAGGCGATCGGAATACGGACGCTGGGGATGCGGATCGACAGCGTGGTCAGCAGCTCGCGGGAGCGGCGCTCCATCTCGATCTCGTCGAGGACGCCGAACCGTTTCAGCTCGCGTCCGAGGAAGAGATTGCCGACGACGTCGATGTTGTCGCACAGCGCGAGGTCCTGGTAGACGGTCGCGATGCCCAGGGCCTGGGCGTCGTGCGGCTTGCTGATCGAGACGGCCTTGCCGTCCCACTCGATGGCGCCTTCATCGATGGGGTGCACGCCGGCGATCGTCTTGACCAGCGTGGACTTTCCGGCGCCGTTGTCGCCCACCAGGGCGACCACCTCACCGGCGTGGACCTCAAGCTCTACGTCGGTGAGCGCCTGGACGGCACCGAACCGCTTGGAGACCCCGCGCAACGCCAGCACGGGCGTAGCGGACACGTGAACCATCTCCTTCGCCGCCTGACCCGGCGGGAGGTTGTGCAGAAGAATTGGGGGGAAGTGATCCGTCCGGCGCCCCGCACGAGCTTGCGGGGCTGGTGTGAGCGGGGCGCCGGAGGAGCCTTGGGTGCGCACGTCCGTCACGGGAATCCAAGGACGGATTCCCGTACACGGACAGTGGCTCGCGCCTGTTTCAGCCGCTTACTTGACGCCGGCCTTGTCGCAGGCGGACTTGTACTTCGTGGTGCAGATCTCGTCGACCGTGTAGTAGCCGTCCTTGATGACGGTCTCGTTGATGTTCTTCGTGGTCAGCGAGACGACCGGGACGAGCACCGACGGGACCTTCTTGGTGGTCGCGCTGTCCACCTCGGTCTTGGCGATCGAGTCGAGCGACTTGCCCTGGGCGAGGGCGACGGCCATCTCGCCCGCGACCTCGGCCTCCTGCGGGTAGGACTTGTAGACGCTCATGTACTGCTCACCCGTCAGGATGCGCTGCACACCGGCGAGCTCGGCGTCCTGGCCGGTGACCGGGACGGAGATGCCCGCGGCCTTGAGGGCGGTGATGATACCGCCGGCCATGCCGTCGTTGGCGGAGTAGACGCCGACGATGTTCTTCTTGCCGAGCGCCGAGATCGCCGACTCCATGTTGGCGTTGGCGTTGTTCGGGTCCCACTCCTTGGTGTCGAACTCCTTGCCGACGGTCACCTTGCCGTCGAGGACGGAGTGGGCGCCCTTCTTGAAGTCGGCGGCGTTCGGGTCGGTGACCGCGCCGTTCATCATGACGATCTTGCCGTCCTTGGCCTTGTCGCCCAGGGCCTCCAGGAGGGCGTTGCCCTGCGTCTTGCCGACCTCCTGGTTGTCGAAGGAGGTGTAGGCCTTGATCGGGCCCTCGGCCAGGCGGTCGTAGGCGACGACCGGGATGCCGGCCTCGTCGGCCTTCTTGACGGAGTTCGCGATCGCCTTGGAGTCCACGGCGTCGATGATCAGCACGTCGACCTTGTTGGTGATCATCGTGTCGACCTGCTGGCTCTGCAGGCTGGCGTCCTGCTTGGCGTTGTTGTAGAGCAGCTCGGCCTTGTTGTTCGTGAGCTCCTTGACCTTCTTCTCGATCAAGGGCTTGTCGAACTTCTCGTAACGCGCGGTCTTGTTCTCCGGCAGGAGCAGACCCACCTTGATGGCGTCGCCCTTCTTCGAGGCGGAGCTCGAAGAGTCGCTCTTGTCGCCGGACTCCTTGGCACTGCCACAGGCGGCCAGCGAGACGGCCATCGCACCGGCGGCGACGGCGAAGGCGGCGCGACGCATACGCGTGTTCACTTCAGAAACCTCCCTGACGAGGCCGCGACGTTGCGGCCGAGGTGGCTGGAAGTCAACTCGGCCACACGTGCGACGTCAAGAAGTAAATCCTTAACGAGATGGCAACGGTGCCATCCGTTCTCTAAGTGAAGGCAGGGGTCGCCGCGGGGAGTGAACCCGTGGCACTGCCGTCCAAAAGGGTCGAATCGCCCATCTCGCTGAGCGCGAGGGCCAGCGCGCCGAGCACCTCCGCGCGGCCGCCCAGCGCCCCCGGGAGCACCGAGAGCTGCCGTGCGGCGCTGGGGATGGCATAGCGGCCCACGGACTCCCTGATGGGCCCGAGGACCAGCTCACCGGCCTCGGCGAGGTCGCCGCCGAGGACCACCCGGCTCGGGTTCAGCAGGTTGCACAGGTTCGCCACCCCGCTGCCGATGTGCCGGCCCACGTCGGCGATCACCCGGCGGCAGCCCGGGTCGCCGTCCCTGGCCAGCCTGACCACGCCCTCCATGCTCAGGTCCGTGCCGTGGCTGGACTGGAGCAGCGGCAGGACGTACCGGGCGGCCGTGAAGGTCTCCAGGCAGCCGCGGTTGCCGCAGCGGCAGACCGGGCCCGACTCGTCCAGGGTGATGTGCCCGATCTCCCCCGCCGTGCCGCCCGGACCCCGGTAGATCTTCCCCTCGATCACGAGCCCCGCGCCGACCCCGCTGGCGACCTTGATGTACGCCAGGTCCTTGACCCCCCGGCCGCTGCCCCAGACCAGCTCGCCCAGGGCGCCGAGGTTGGCGTCGTTGTCCACGTGCACGGGCACGCCGAGCCGCCCCCGCAGCTCCTCGGCGGGCCGCGCGCCGGTCCAGCCCGGCAGGATGGAGGTGGAGCCGAGCGTTCCGGACTCGACGTCGATGGGCCCGGGTACGCCGAGGCCGACCCCGGCGATCTTGGAGCGGTCCACCCCAGTGGCCGCGATCAGCCTGCTGACCAGCTCCTCGGCCCGGTCGAAACCCTGCGGCGCAGAGGCGTCCACGTCGAGCGGCTCGGACTCCTCGGCCAGCACCTGGTGGGCCAGGTTCCCGACCGCGACGCGCAGGTGCGTGTGCCCGAAGTCCACGCCGATCACAATCCCGGCGTCACCGCTGAGCGAGACGCTGCGGGCCCGACGGCCGCCCGCTGAGGTGGGCGTGACCTCGACCGTCCCGCCCTCCTTCAGCTCCCGCACGATATTGGAGACCGTCGCGGCGGACAGGCCCGTCGTCCTCGCGATCTCCGCCTGCGTGAGCGACCCGGCAAGACGCACCGCACGGACGACGCGCTCCAGATTGGCCCGGTGCAGCGACGACTGCGACCCCGGAGTCTCCACGACGACCTCCCGTACGGGGCCGCTTCAATGAGGCCCCGCCTATGTCCAACTAGTGAACTCTAAGCTGAGCCGTTGGGGTTACCTCCCGTCAAGAGGTTGAGCCGCATCCGAGCGACACGGGTGCTCGTACGGGCCCCCCGGTGCCCCGTACGGGGGTCCGGGGCCCGGCACGGCGACGCCGCCCGGCAAAGGACCGGGCGGCGTCTCAGGTACGGCGGGTTACTTAAGGGCGCCGGCGGTGAGTCCCTGGACGACCTGGCGCTGGAAGACCACGTACGCGGCGAGCACCGGCAGCATCGCCATCACCAGACCGGCGAAGAGACCGGACCAGTCGCCCTTGTAGCCCTGGCTGGTGGCCAGTTCGACCAGGCCCTGGGAGAGGACCTTTTTGTCCGGGTCGGTGTTGAGGACCGTCGGCAGCATGTACTGGTTCCACTGGCCGAGGAAGTTGAAGATGCCGACGCTGATCAGACCCGGCTTGGCCATCGGCAGCATGATCTGGAAGAAGGTCCGGGTGTGCGAGGCCCCGTCGACGAACGCGGCCTCGGCGATCGAGGTCGGCAGCGTCCGGAAGAACGAGGTGAGGAAGAACACCGTGAACGGCAGCGAGTAGGCGATGTAGACGAGGATCAGGCCCGGCAGCGTGTTCAGCAGCGCCATGTTGTTGAGCACGTAGAACAGGGGCACCAGGGCGAGCATCACCGGGAAGCTCATGCCGCCGACGAACAGGAAGTAGATGAACCGGTTGCCCGGGAATTCGAACCGGGCCAGCACGTACGCCGCCATCGAGCCGAGCACCAGCGTGCCGGCCAGCGAGCAGCCGACCACGATCAGCGTGTTGCCGAAGTAGTCGCTCATGTGCGCCTGCGACCAGGCCCGTGACCAGTTCTCGAAGTGCAGCCGGTCGGGCAGCGACCAGGGCGAGCTGAAGATGGAGTCGTCGTCCTTGAAGGACGTCATCACCGCCCACACCAGCGGCAGCACGACCATGATCGCCCAGAGGATCAGGACGCCGTGCGAGAAGACGTTGAGGACGCCTCCCTCGCTGCTCTTCGCCTTCCCGGCGGCGGGCTTCGTCTTGGTGACCCGGGGCTCGTCCGCGACCGGCCGGGCGGGCGGGGTGTCAGTGGTCTTCATGGACTAGAACTCCAGCCGCTCGCGTCGGCCCAGCCGCATCACGACCGCCGCGAACAGCAGCGTGACGATGAGCAGGGCGACACCGATCGTCGTTGCGTAGGCGGCGTTCGCGTCGCGGAACGCCGATTGGTAGACGTACAGCGGAAGCACCGTGGTCGAGTAGTCGGGACCGCCGGGGCCCACCGTCATGATCTGCACGGCGGCGAACGCCTCGGCTCCGAGGGCCAGGATTCCCATGTAGACCCAGCCCGACTGCACGGTGTCCCAGAGCAGGGGAACGGTGATCCGGAAGAACGTGGTGGAACGGTTCGCACCGTCCAGGAGCGCGGCCTCGTAGAAGTCCTTCGGAATGGAGGCCATCCCGGCGGAGAAGAGCACCACGAAGAATCCGACGGTGCTCCACAGCAGGACCGCCATCACGCACCACAGGGCGAGATCCGGATCGCCCAGCCAGTTCGGCTGGAAACCCCCGAGACCGACCGCTTTCAGCGTGCCGTTGAGCACGCCGTCATTCGGGTTGTACGCGAACTGGAACAGCAGGGCGACGATCGCGATCGACAGCACCTGCGGGAAGAAATACGCGATCTTGTAGAAACCCGAGCCGCGTACGCCGGTGATGGCGGCGCCCTTCCGGCGCCGCCCCCCGACATTCAGCATGAAGGCGAAGAACAGCGCGAGACCCAGCGTCACCAGCGGCAGCAGCAGCGCGAAGACCAGGCTGTGCTGCAACGACTTCCAGAAGACGTCGTCGTCGAACATTCTGGTGTAGTTGTCGAAACCGACCATCTTGAAGTCGGGGCTCAGGCCGGTCCAGTCGGTGAACGAGTAGTAGATCGCCTGGATGAACGGCCATACGACGAATATCGCGTACAGAGCCAGGGGGACGATCAAGAACCCCGCGATGAACCGGTACTTGCCGTGTTGCATGGTTACCGACCCCGATCGTTTCGCGGCCGCCGCCGCTGGTCACGCCCGCGCACGTGCTGCTGCTACCGCTTCTGCTACGACTGGTGCTTGTAGTGCTTGATGGACTGGTCCTTGGCCGCCGCGTCCGCGAAGCCCTGGATCTTCTTGATGGCCTCGGCCGGGGTCAGTCGGCCGGCCATCATCTCGCCGAGGCCCGCGACGCCGATCTGCTCCTTCTGGAGCTTGACGTACCAGTCCTGGATCCGCGGGTTCACGACGTTGTCGCCGGCCTTGTCCAAGGCCGCGACCGCGGACTTCAGGCCCGGGGTCAGGGTGATGCCCTCGGTGCCGCCGTTGAGCGCGGAGAGCGACTTGACCTGGGTGGTGAAGTTCTTCGAGGAGGCCTCGCTGAGCATGATGCGCAGCTGCTCCATGCCGCCCTCGACGTTGGCGGCCTTGGACGGGACGATGTACGGCTCGCCGCCGGAGGCCCAGATGGTGCCGAACGGCAGCTTGTCCGAGCTGTCGAGGCCGGAGGGCGCGCCGACGGAGAGGTTGAAGTCGTCCGGGATGACGCTCGCGGACTCGTTCTCCACCCAGGAGCCGTTCGGGATGAACAGCGCCTTGCCCTTGGCCCAGGAGGTCTGGGACTGGATGTGGTCGATGCCCGGGGTGCCCTTGAGGATGTAGCCCTTGGCGTAGAGCTCGTAGTACGCCTCGAAGGCGGCCTTGACCGCGGGGTCCTTCCACGCGTTCGGCTCGAGGTTGTCGATCTTGTCGAGCACCTCTCTGCCGCCGATCTTGGCGATGAAGGGGTACAGCGAGAACGGCAGGTAGTACGGGTACTTGCCCGCGTACGTCCAGCCCGCGATGCCCTTCTTCTTGGCCTTCGCGCACAGCGCGAGCATCGCGTCCCAGTCCTCGGGGTACTCCGAGTCGAGCTTCTCCAGGGCGGTCTGCGAGTACCAGACGCCGTAGACCGTGTAGGCGTAGTACATGATCCACACGGGGTCGCCGTCGAACTGGCCCATCTCGACGATGCCGGGGCGCAGCGTGTCGCGGACCTTCTTGTCCGGGTCGTCGACGGACGGCGCGTCAAGGAGCGGCGTCAGGTCGGCGAGCTGCTTCTTGCCGACGAGCACGCCCATGTCCATCTGCTGGGCGCCGGAGTTGTCGATGAGGTCCGGCGGGGTGCCGCCGTTGAACTTCGGCTGGAGCTCGGACTGGATCTTCTGGGTCGAATGGAAATTGACCTTGGCCTTCGGGAACGCCTTCTTGTACTCCGCGTTCGCGTCGGTCGCGTACTTCGTACCGAATCCGCCGTCGAAGATGACCACGGAAAGCGCGGCGGAATCATTGACGCCCAGCGGATTCTTCGCCGTCTTCTTGCCCTGTTCGGCCTTGTTGTCCGAACCGCTGTCGCTGCTGGCACACGCGGACAGGAAGCTCATCGTCGGTACGGAGACCAGACCGAGCGCCGCGGACCGCTTGATCAGATCGCGCCGGCCGACACCCTCGGCCCGTCCGTTCTCGGCGGAAGTGGATCCCATGCTCAAGTCCTCGCCTTCTCCAGGACTCAGGCGGTGAACCGGATCCTCCCCGGGCACCGCGGTTGGTACTGCATTACCCGGGGGTCACCCCCCGGACCCCTGCGGAAAAGAGCGAGCCGGACGTGGAGTCCGGTGCCTCCGCGAAGGGACGTCGGTAGAGCTGGGTCGTGCCTTGTGCCGGGATCAGCCGGAATTCGAGTGACGGATGCGTTTTCGGCGCATTCCGCCGCTTCCCCCGTCCCCCGGGTCGTACCGGTCCACAACCGTCGAACGGCTACGCGGACGCCGACAGGTATAGTCCACTTCCTGTGGACGGAGCAAGATCGAAAGCAAGGTTGGCCATCGGTCTTTTCCGAGTTGAGACCTCGCGGAAATACGGGGTGGCCGCACGTAACTCCGGCGCGCACCGGTGGCCCGCAATCCGCTCTTGACAAGCGCCCGCACCGGCCCCCGTCAGGCAGAAGGCCCGGACGCCACATCCAACACCCTTGACATCCCACTTAACTTGACCACCTACTGGTCCTTGCGCAGCGAATTTGACAACGTTGTCCAAGGCGCAGGGAGGGTGCTCGCGCATGCATCACAGAGCTCGGCTCAGATGGGGTTCCTCGGCGGTCGTCTCGGCGGCCGCCCTGGCGCTGGTGGCGGCCTCGCAGGGCGCCGCCGTCGCCCGGCCCCCCGAACGGGCGGTGGCCGACCGGGAGTTCGCGTCCTCGTTCGAGGCGGACGACCCGGCACCGGACTGGCTGAACACGGTCGACACGGCGGCCGACGGCACGAAGCGGGCCTCCGGTGTCGACGGCGGCTACAGCAGCGGCATTCCCGGCAATGTGACCAACCAGGTCACCGACGTCCGGGCCAACGGCGAGAACACCGGCTCGGGCGAGGTCAAGGAGAACCTCGTCGACGTCGAGCCGAGCACCAAGTGGCTGACCTTCGAACCCACCGGCTGGGTGGAGTTCGACCTCGACTCGCCGGTCAAGCTGGCCGCGTACGCGCTGACGTCCGCCAACGACCACGACGAGCGCGACCCCAAGGACTGGACGCTCCAGGGGTCCGCGGACGGCAAGGACTGGAAGACCCTCGACACCCGCACCGGGGAGTCGTTCTCCGAGCGGTTCCAGACCAGGACGTACGACCTGGCGGAACCCGTCGAGTACCAGCACTTCCGTCTGGAGATCACCAAGAACAACGGCGCCTCCGACGCCACGCAGCTCGCCGACGTCCAGTTCTCCACGGGCGGCAGCGAGGGCGACCCGGTGCCCGAGGACATGCTCTCGCTGGTCGACCGGGGCCCCAGCGGCTCGCCGACCGCGAAGGCGGGCGCGGGCTTCACGGGCAAGCGGGCGCTGCGCTACGCCGGCACCCACAAGGGCGAGGGCCGGGCGTACTCGTACAACAAGGTCTTCGACGTGAATGTGGCCGTCGCCCGGAACACCCAGCTCTCGTACAAGATCTTCCCGTCGATGGCGGACGGTGATCTGGACTACGACGCCACGAACGTGTCGGTGGACCTCGCCTTCACGGACGGCACCTATCTGAGCGACCTGGGCGCCACCGACCAGCACGGGTTCACGCTGACCCCGCAGGGCCAGGGCGCCGCGAAGTCCCTCTACGTCAACCAGTGGAACAGCGTCACCTCGGGCATCGGCTCGGTCGCGGCCGGCAAGACCGTCGACCGGATACTCGTGGCGTACGACTCGCCCAAGGGCCCGGCGAAGTTCCGCGGCTGGCTGGACGACGTCGCGCTGAAGACGGTCGCGCCCGAGAAGCCGAAGGCGCATCTGTCGGACTACGCGCTCACCACCCGCGGCACCAACTCCAGCGGCGGTTTCAGCCGCGGCAACAACATCCCGGCGACGGCCGTGCCCAACGGCTTCAACTTCTGGACGCCGGTGACCAACGCCTCCTCGCTGAGCTGGCTCTACGACTACGCGCGCGGCAACAACGCGGACAACCTGCCGACGATCCAGGCGTTCAGCGCGAGCCACGAGCCGAGCCCGTGGATGGGCGACCGGCAGACCTTCCAGGTGATGCCGTCGGCCGCGTCCGGGACTCCGGACACCGGGCGCGACGCCCGCGAGCTGGCCTTCAGGCACGAGAACGAGACCGCGAAGCCGTACTACTACGGCGTGACGTTCGAGAACGGTCTCAAGGCGGAGATGGCGCCGACGGACCACGCGGCGGCGCTGAGGTTCACCTATCCCGGTGACGACGCGAGCGTGGTCTTCGACAACGTCACCGACCAGGCGGGCCTGACCCTCGACAAGGAGAACGGTGTCGTCACCGGCTACTCGGACGTGAAGTCCGGGCTGTCGACCGGCGCGACCCGGCTCTTCGTCTACGGCGTCTTCGACAAGCAGGTGACCGACGGCGACTCCTCCGGCGTCAAGGGCTACCTGAAGTTCAAGACCGGCGCGGACCACACGGTCACCCTGCGTCTGGCCACCTCGCTGATCAGCGTCGACCAGGCCAAGGACAACCTGCGCCAGGAACTGCCCTCCGGCACGTCCTTCAACACCGTCAAGGCACGGGCGCAGGCGCAGTGGGACAAGATCCTCGGCAAGGTCGAGGTCGAGGGCGCCACCGCGGACCAGCTGACCACGCTGTACTCCAGCCTGTACCGGCTGTACCTGTACCCGAACTCGGGCTTCGAGAAGGTCGGCAAGAAGTACCAGTACGCGTCGCCGTTCTCGAAGATGGAGAGCCAGGACACCCCGACGCACACCGGCGCCAAGATCGTCGACGGCAAGGTGTACGTCAACAACGGCTTCTGGGACACCTACCGGACCACGTGGCCCGCGTACTCGTTCCTGACGCCGGACAAGGCCGGTGAGATGGTCGACGGCTTCGTGCAGCAGTACAAGGACGGCGGCTGGACCTCGCGCTGGTCCTCGCCCGGTTACGCGGACCTGATGACCGGCACCTCCTCGGACGTGGCCTTCGCGGACGCGTACGTCAAGGGTGTCGACTTCGACGCGGAGGCCGCCTACGACGCGGCGGTGAAGAACGCCACCGTCGTCCCGCCGTCCTCGGGCGTCGGCCGCAAGGGCATGGACACCTCGCCGTTCCTCGGCTACACGAGCACCGACACCCACGAGGGTCTGTCGTGGGCGCTGGAGGGCTACCTCAACGACTACGGCATCGCCGAGATGGGCCAGAAGCTCTACAAGCAGACCGGCAAGAAGCGCTACAAGGAGGAGTCCGCCTACTTCCTGAACCGCGCCCAGGACTACGTCAGCCTCTTCGACTCCCAGGCCGGCTTCTTCCAGGGCAAGGACGCCAAGGGCGACTGGCGCGTGGAGTCCTCGAAGTACGACCCGCGCGTGTGGGGCTACGACTACACCGAGACCAACGGCTGGGGCTACGCCTTCACCGCCCCGCAGGACAGCCAGGGTCTCGCCAATCTCTACGGCGGCAAGTCG
Organism: Streptomyces sp. NPDC059785; assembly: GCF_042732375.1. Taxonomy (NCBI): domain Bacteria; kingdom Bacillati; phylum Actinomycetota; class Actinomycetes; order Kitasatosporales; family Streptomycetaceae; genus Streptomyces; species Streptomyces sp. NPDC059785. Next base: position 197,337 of record NZ_JBHWHV010000008.1, on the reverse strand, counting down.
GGTCTCGCGGACAAGCTCGACGAGTACTTCTCCACCCCGGAGACGGCCTCCTCCGAGTTCACCGGCTCCTACGGCGGTGTCATCCACGAGATGACCGAGGCGCGTGACGTCCGGATGGGCAACTACGGGCACTCCAACCAGGTCGCCCACCACGTCAACTACATGTACGACGCGGCCGGGCAGCCCTGGAAGACCCAGAAGAACGTGCGCGAGGTGCTCTCCCGCCTCTACACCGGCAGCGACATCGGGCAGGGCTACCACGGCGACGAGGACAACGGCGAGCAGTCGGCCTGGTACCTGTTCTCCTCGCTCGGCTTCTACCCGCTGGTCATGGGCAGCGGCGAGTACGCCATCGGCTCCCCGCTGTTCAAGAAGACGACCGTCCACCTGGAGAACGGCCGCGACCTGGTGATCAAGGCGCCGAAGAACAGCGCGAAGAACATCTACGTGCAGGGCCTTCGGGTCAACGGCAAGAAGTGGACCTCCACCTCGCTGCCGCACTCGGTGATCTCCAAGGGCGGTGTCCTGGACTTCGACATGGGCTCGAAGCCGTCGTCGTGGGGCACCGGCAAGAACGCGGCGCCCGTGTCGATCACGCAGGACGACGAGGTGCCGACGCCGCGCGCGGACGTGCTGAAGGGCGACGGCGCGCTGTTCGACAACACCTCGGCGACGGACGCGGCCGTCACCTCGGTGGACCTGCCGGTCGGCGCGAAGACCAAGGCGGTGCAGTACACGCTGACGTCGTCCGCCGACCACACCAAGGCGCCGACCGGCTGGACCCTCCAGGGCTCCTCGGACGGCACCCACTGGAAGACCCTCGACAAGCGCTCGGGCCAGTCCTTCACCTGGGACAAGCAGACCCGCGCGTTCTCCGTCGCCTCGCCGGGTAACTACGGGAAGTACCGCCTGGTCCTGGACGGCGAATCGACCGTGGCGGAGGTGGAACTGCTCGCCTGAGCCCACGAGTTGGGAGTCCCCGTGCCCCTTCCCGCTGCCGTGCCCGTGCCCGTCCTCCCGGACGGTGTCGACCCGGCCTGGCTGCCGCCCGCGGCCTTCGGACCGCTCGGCGCCCGCCGGGTCCTGATCCGCGGATCAGGACCGCTGGCGGACACGGTGCACGGGGAAGTGGCCGGGGCCTGCGCCCGGTCCGGAGGCCGCGTCGAACGCGGCCCCGGACCGGGCGCGTCCCGTTTCGACCTCGTACTGGAGACGGACGGCACGGGCGGCTCGGGCGGCGAGGAGTTCGTCTGCGGACGCAGCGCCGGTACGACGACCGTGACCGCCTCCGGCGGGGCCGGACTGCTGTACGGGCTCTTCCACGTGGTCCGCCTCGGCGAGGACGCGTTCCGCGGGGCGTGGGCGCCCGAGCCGCACCGCCCGGCGCTCGCCCTGCGGATGCTGGACCACTGGGACAACGTGGCCGTGCACCCGGTCATGGGCCAGGTCGAGCGCGGCTACGCGGGCGGCTCGCTGTTCTGGGCGGACGGCAGGGCCCGCGCCGAGCCGGCCGGCCTGGAGCGGATACGGGCGTACGGCAGGCTGCTGGCGGCGTGCGGGATCAACGCCGTGTCCGTCAACAACGTCAATGTGCACGAGACCGAGGCGCACCTGCTGACCGACCGGATCGGCGAGGTCGCGGCCATCGCCGCCGCACTGCGCCCGTACGGGATCCGGGTGCACCTGTCCGTCTCCTTCGCCGCGCCGGTACTGCTCGGCGGGCTGCCCACGGCCGACCCGCTGGACGAGGAGGTGCGGGCGTGGTGGGCCGGTGCCACGCGACACGTCTACGAGGAGATCCCGGACTTCGGCGGCTACGTGGTGAAGGCCGACTCGGAGGGGCAGCCGGGCCCGTTCGCGTACGGCCGCAGTCACGCGGACGGCGCGAACCTGCTGGCCGCCGCGCTCGCGCCGCACGGCGGCACGGTGCACTGGCGGGCCTTCGTCTACGACCACCGCCAGGACTGGCGGGACCGGACGACGGACCGGGCGCGGGCCGCGTACGACCACTTCACGCCGCTGGACGGGGAGTTCGCCGCGAACGCGGTGCTCCAGGTCAAGCACGGGCCGCTGGACTTCCAGGTGCGGGAGCCGGTCTCGCCGCTGATCGGGGCGATGGAGCGGACCCGGCTCGCGGTGGAGGTGCAGGCCACCCAGGAGTACACGGGGCAGCAGCGGCACGTGTGCTGGCTGGGGCCGATGTGGAGTGAGGTGCTGCGGTTCCGGCCGGAGGGGGACACAGGGGCCGCTGTCGGCGAGCTGGCGCGAGGCGGTCTGGTCGCCGTCTCCAACGCCGGGGACGACCCGTTCTGGACCGGGCATCCGCTGGCCCAGGCGAACCTGTACACCTTCGGGCGGCTGGCCTGGGACCCCGGCGCCGATCCGGCCGCCGTCCTGGACGACTGGATCCGGCTCACGTTCGGGGCGGGTCCCGCGGCCGGGCTGCACGCCGTCCTGGACGGTTCCTGGCGGACGTACGAGAAGTACACGGCGCCGCTCGGGGTGGGCTTCATGGTGCAGCCGGGCCACCACTACGGGCCGAGCGTGGACGGCTACGAGTACAGCCCCTGGGGGACGTACCACTTCGCCGACCGGGACGGGATCGGGGTCGACCGCAGCGCGGCCACCGGGACGGGGTACGCGGCGCAGTACGCACAGCCGTGGTCCGAGCGGTACGAGTCGCCGGACACCTGCCCCGACGAGCTGTTGCTGTTCTTCCACCACGTGTCGTACGGGCACATGCTGAAGAGCGGGAAGCCGGTGATCCAGCACATCTACGACACACACTTCGAGGGTGTGGAGGAGGTGGCGGAGGCCGCACGGGTGTGGGCCTCGCTCGCCGGGCTGGTCGACCCGGCCCGGCACGCCCGGGTGAGCGAACGCTACGAGGAACAGCTCCGCGGCGCGCGGGAGTGGCGGGACCAGGTCAACAGCTACTTCCTGCGGAAGTCGGGTGTGCCCGACGCACAGGGGCGTCGCATCTACTGAGGGCTCAGGATGACGACACCCAGTGGATCGAGGGTGAAGGGTGCGCCCGCCTCGACCCGTTTGCCGGTCAGCAGGTCGGTGGCGGTGGTGTGCGCGGTCAGGCGGGCGGGCTCCCGGCCGTGGTTGAGGAGGAAGAGCAGCCGGGTGCCGTCGGGGGCGGTGCGGGTGGCGGTCTCGACGGTGCGGTGCCCCGCGTAGGGGCCGGTCAGGTCGTGGCGGGCCAGGACGCGCCGCACGACCTCGTCGACGCCGTCCTGGTCGAGGGCGGTGGCGACGTACCAGCCCTCGCCCGCGCCGAAGCGGTTGCGGGTGACGGCCGGGCTTCCCGCGTAGAAGTCGGCGCCGTACGTGGCGACCGGCTCGGCGCCGCGCGGCAGCACGATCTCGAAGACGAGCCGCGCCCCGGCCGACAGCTCGGGCACGGGCTGGACGAACTCCGGTGGCCGCGCGTCCCATTCGTCCACCCGGACGCCCGTCAGGGGAGCCAGCGGTCCGGGGACGTCGGTGAGGAAGGCGCGGTCGTGCTCGTCGGCCCGGCCGGACAGGAAGGTGGTGAGCACCGTGCCGCCGCGCTCGGCCACGGCTTCGAGACGGGCGGCGAGGTCCCCCTTGACCAGGTGCAGGACGGGCGCGAGGACCACGTCGTACGGGGTGAGGTCGGCGGTCACCGGGACCACGTCCACGTCGGCGCCGGACGCGCGGGCGGCCCGGTAGTAGGCGTGCACGACGTCCTGGTAGCGGACCAGCCGGGACGGGCCGTCGGACATCTCCAGCGCCCACCAGCTGTCCCAGTCGAAGAGCAGGGCGGTACGGGCGGGGGTACGGGCGCCGAGCGTCGCGTCGCCGAGCGCGGCCAGCTCCTCGCCCAGGGCGGCCACTTCGCGGAAGACCCGGGTGTCGTCGCGGCCCGCGTGCCCGACGACCGCCCCGTGGTACTTCTCGCAGGCCCCCCGGGACGCCCGGAGCTGGAAGTACAGGGCCGCGTCGGCGCCGTGCGCGACGGCCTGGAAGGTGGCCAGGCGCAGTTCGCCGGGGCGCCGGAGCGGGTTGACGTCGCGGCAGGCGGTGGTGGACGGGGTCTGCTCCATCAGCCAGAACGGGGCGCCGTCCTTCAGGCCGCGCATCAGGTCGTGGGCGAGGGCGGGCCAGGTCGGCGGGGCGTCCAGCGGCGGATAACTGTCCCAGGAGGCGAAGTCGAGGTGTGGCGCCCAGCGGTGGTAGTCGAGCGGGCGGTACATGCCCATGAAGTTGGTGGTGACGGGGGTGTCCGGGTCGTGGGCGCGGACCGCCTCCTTCTCCGCGACGAAGCAGCCGAGCAGCGCGTCCGTCATGAACCGCCGGTAGTCCAGGGTGGTGCCCTGGAAGGCGGTGTGGTCGGGGCCGCGCCAGTGCTCGGTGAGCGCGCTCGGCGGCTCGATCTCGTCCCAGTCGGTGTAGCGGTGCGACCAGAAGGTGGTGCACCAGGCGTCGTTGAGCGCGTCCAGGGTGCCGTGCCGCTCGCGCAGCCAGCCGCGGAAGGCGGCGGCGCACAGGTCGCAGTAGCAGGCGCCGCCGTACTCGTTGCCGATGTGCCAGGCGAGCAGCGCGGGGTGGTCCGCGTACCGTTCGGCGAGGCGGCCGGCCAGGGCGGTGGACAGCCGCCGGTACGCCGGTGAGCTGGGGCAGAAGTTGTGCCGCTGGCCGTAGCGGTGGCGGCGGCCCTCGAAGTCGGTGCGGTTGACCTCCGGGTACCTCTTCGCCAGCCAGGGCGGGACCGCGGCGGTGCCGGTGGCCAGGCAGACCCGGCGACCCTCGGCGGCGGCGCGGTCCAGGACGCGGTCGAGGACGGTGAAGTCGCAGGTGTCCTCGGCGGGCTGGGTGAGGGACCAGGAGAAGACGCCGACGGTGAGGGTGTCGATCCCGGCCCGTGTGAAGAGCCGGTGGTCCGCGTCCCACACCTCCTCGGGCCACTGCTCGGGGTTGTGGTCGCCGCCGTACCGGATGCGATCGGTCATACCGTGAAGTCCTCCAGGGTTTCGGCGATCACCGGGCGGCTGCTGTGCAGCAGGGAGAGCAGCAGCGGGGCGGCCAGCAGGGCGGGCAGCGCCTCGGTCAGGAGGGCGGTGAGCCCGCCGGCCAGGACGAGCAGCGAGGCGGCGCCCAGGGTGGCGCGGCCGTGTCGGAGCAGGAAGTACCCGGCGAGGCGGGCGGTGTCGCGGGTGCGGAAGGCGAACAGGGAGGTGAGGACGAGGGCGTGCGCGCCCCAGAGGAGGGAGCCCGCGCCGACGGCGAGGAGCAGCACCGCCCACCAGCCGGGCAGGCCGGTCGCGGCGAAGTGGGTGAGGGTGAACGCGATCAGGGTGAGCCAGGCCAGCAGCGGTGCCCACAGCTTCAGCACGGGCAGCGCGTTGAGCCGCAGGCCGCGCCGGTAGGCGCGGGCCGGGTGCAGGTCGGTGAGGTCGCGGTCGCGGTGGTGCAGGGCGTAGAGGGCGGCGGAGACGGCCGGGCCGAGGGGCAGCAGGCAGAGGGCGGCCAGCGGCAGGTTGGCCGGGTCATTGCCCGCGAGCAGGAGCACGGGCAGGCCCGGGGAGGCGGCCAGGAGGAGCAGCACCTCCACCGTGAGGAGCGTGTGGACCAGGGCGGCGGCGCGGGAGAGCGGCCCCGTACCGAAGGCAGCACCGGGCGCGCTCACCGCGGCTCCCCTGCCGGACGGCGGCCCCGGCTGCCCCCGCACCCCGCCGAGCGGCGGCGCGGGAGAGCGGCCCCGTACCGAAGGCAGCACCGGGCGCGCTCACCGCGGCTCCCCTGCCGGACGGCGATCCCGGCTGCCCCGCACCCCGCCGAGCGGCGGCGCGGGAGAGCGGCCCCGCGCCGAAGGCAGCACCGGACGCGCTCACCGCGGCTCCCCTGCCGGACGGCGGCCCCGGCTGCCCCGCACCCCGCCGAGCGGCGGCGCGGGAGAGCGGCCCCGCGCCGAAGGCAGCACCGGACGCGCTCACCGCGGCTCCCCTGCCGGACGGCGGCCCCGGCTGCCCCGCACCCCGCCGAGCGGCGGCCCCGGTTCTCCCGGCTGTCCCGGCACCCCGCCGAGCGGCGGCCCCGGCTCCCTTCCGAGCAGCCGTCCCTCGTCCGCCCAGGGCGGCGTCTCGTCCCGTACCGGCTCGATCTCGGCGAGGGTGATCTCGTGGCGGCTCAGGGTGAGGCGCAGGTCCACCCGGCCGTTCTCGACGGGCAGCCGCCGGTGACCGCGGGCGGGCTCGGCGGCCTCGCGGAGGATCTCCAGCTGACGCGCGCCGGGCGAGCGCGGACCGCCCATCCGCTGCCAGGCCGTACGGGCGTTGCCGTGCTCCTCGTCCACGGTGGACCGGCGGACGAAGACCTCGCCCGGGGGCGCGGGGACGGACAGGTGCACGGTGTGCCGTCCGGGCCCGGGTGTCTCGCCGGTCGGGTCGACGGGGGACCAGGCCAGGACGACCGTGCGGCCGTCGGGGTGCCGGGTGACCAGGTGGTCGTCGCCGCGCGCCAGCAGTTCGCCGCCCGTCCGGGCCAGGAACGCGTACAGGTGGTACGTCGGCTTCTTGATCTGCCGGTGGGTGAGGAGGCCGAAGCCGCCGTGGAAGAGCGCGGTCGGCACGCCCTCCTCCTCGAACATGTCGCTGAACGTCCAGTACGAGAAGGAGTCGGCGTGGTCGGCGCCTGCGGCCAGGACCGGCGCCAGGTAGGCGGCGTGGAAGGCGGTGTCGTGGACGGGGTTGTCGGGCCGGTAGGAGGAGTTGAACTCGGTGATGTGGACGGGGAGTCCGGCGAGGTGGGTGCCCTTCAGCTCGCGGCGCGGCGCCGCGAACTGGTCGAGCAGCCGGTCCGCCGGGGCGAGCGTCTGGTGCGTGCCGAACGGCACGTGCTGGGCGGGCCCGGAGGTGTAGGCGTGCCGGGAGACGAAGTCGACGGGCACGCCGTGCCGTTCGGTGTACTCGGCGAACCGCTCCAGCCAGCCCTCCCCCGCGCCCGGCGACAGCGCGGGCCCGCCGACCCGGAGCGAGGCGTCGACCTCCTTGACGGCGTGCGCGGTCACCTCGTACAGCCGGTGGTACGCCGATTCGTCCGCGTCCTGCCAGAAGGCCGTCAGGTCGGGTTCGTTCCACACCTCCACGGGCCAGGTGCGGACCTCGTCGAGCCCGTAGCGGTCGACGAGGTGGCCCAGGGTGGCCCTGACCAGCGCGGCCCACTCCTTGTGGTCCGCCGGCGGGGTGACGTTCGCGCCCCACCAGAAGACGGTCTGCTCGCCGGAGGCGAGAGCGGCGGGCATGAAGCCGAGTTCGAGGAACGGGCGGATCCCGGCTTCGAGGAGGGCGTCGACGACCTGGTCGACGTAGGTGAAGGAGTGCCGGACGCGGCGGGTGCCCTGCCAGGTGTACGGGCGGTGGACGCCCATGCCGTCGCTGAGCAGCCCGTGCCCCCGGAGGTACCGGAAACCGATGTCGCGCTGGAGCTGGGCCAGGGAGTCCTGGTGGTCGCGGCGCAGGACGAGTTCGAGGCGGCCGGTGCCGACGCAGTGGCGCCAGGCGTCCGGGAAGCGGCCGGCCGGCCCGGCGGGGACGCGGATCACCCGTTCTCCTTCTGGTAGCGGTCCTTGGCCTTGTTGTGCAGGTCGACGAGCCGGTCCGAGTTCTTGGCCTTGAGCTCGGACACGTAGGCGTCCCAGTCGGACAGCGGGCGCTTGCCGAGGACGAAGCGGAGCATGTTCTGCGTGACGTGGTCCCTGAGCGGGGTGTCCCACAGCGACGCCTGCTCCTGCTCGGCGGACTGGAGCGGATGGGCCGGGCCGACGGGCAGTTGCTCGCGCTCGGCCATGGCGTCCTGGAACTTCTTCTCGTCCGGGCCGAAGCTGGAGGAGACCAGTTCCCAGCTTCCGCCGTAGGTGAAGACGCCGTTGAAGAACCCGTAGTCCTTCTGGAGGTCCTTCGGGGCGTCCGCGTCCGAGCCCATGAGGCTGATGCCGGGCTTCAGCTCGTACCGGCCGCCGGACTCGGTGTAGGTGACGCCCTCGACGCCCCACTTGCAGAACTTCTGGCCCTCGTCCGAGTACCAGAGCCAGTCCGTGAACTGCATCAGCGCCACGAAGCTGTCGCTCTTCAGCGCCTCGCTGGAGATCATGAGGCCGTTCTCCAGGCGGATGCCGCCGAGCACCACCGGGCCCGCGGGGCCGAGCGGTACCGGGACCATCTCGATCTTCGCGCCCTTGACCTGCTTCTCCAGGTTGTAGCGGTAGTTCTGCACCAGCTCCTGCGGGTTGGCGCTGATCGCGAAGCACTTCTCGGCGAGCAGCTTCTTCACCGCGTCGTCGTCGGTCTGCGTGAAGCTCTCGGGGTCGACCAGCTTCTCGGCGACGAGCTTGCGCAGGTACTCGATCACCTGGCGGTAGGCGTCCGTCGCGCCGGTGAAGACGAACTCGTCCGCCTCACCGTCGTAGCTGATGTTGTCGTACGACCAGCCGGCCCTGACCCCGTGCGCCTGCCCGAGGTAGCTGAGCAGGGCGGCGGCCGGGAAGGGGGTGTTGGTGCTCCAGCGGTCGGAGAACGGGTAGCGGTCGGGGTACTCGGCCCTGAGCGCCTTGAGGACGTCGTACACCTCGTCCCAGGTGCCGGGCAGGCCGAGGCCGAGCCGGTCGAGGACGTCGGTGCGCAGGGACAGCGAGTAGCCGGACTTGGGTTTCTCGTGCAGTCCGGGCAGCAGGTAGTACTTGCCGTCGGACTGCCGGATGGAGTCCAGCTCCGGCTCCAGCTTCCATCTGCGCACCTTGTTACGGAAGTTGGGCATGAGCTGGGTGTAGTCGCTGACCGGGAGGATCGCGCCCGACGACACGAACGCGACCTCGGAGGGGTGGTACGTCTTGGGGATCAGGAAGGGGGCGTCGCCCGCGCCGATGAGCAGGCTGCGCTTCTTCTCGTAGTCGCTGAGCGGGACGTCGACGGGCTTGAGGGTGATGCCGGTGCGCTCGGTCAGCTCCTTCCAGAACAGCCAGCCGTCCTTCCTGGGGTAGACGGGGTTGTTGTTGTGCAGCAGCGAGAAGGACAGCGGTTTCGTGGCCTTGAACCGCTCGCCCGCACGGTACTCCTTCATCGCGCCGTTCCGCTTCTTGCTCAGGTCCTTGGCGTCGCCGCCGTCGTCACCGCCGCCGCAGCCGGTGAGGGCGGCGAGGCCGGCGGATCCGGCGGCGGCGAGGATCTGGCGCCGCGACAGTCGTCCTGCGTTCTTCACGGGGAACTCCCTTGTTCCGTACGCCGGTTGGGGACAGGTGCGGCGGTCAGCCCTTGACCGCGCCGAGCATCACGCCCGAGACGAAGTAGCGCTGGACGAACGGGTACACGCAGAGGATGGGCAGCGCGGTGAGGACGATGGTGACCGACTGGATGTTCGCCGCGACCTGGCTGAGCTGCTCGGTGCCGGCGCCCGCGTTGCCGCCGCCGGTGGCGCCCGCGATGAGGTTGCGCAGATAGACGGTGACCGGCATCAGCTCGGTCCGGTCGAGGTAGAGGAACGCCCCGAACCAGGAGTTCCAGAAGGACACCGAGTAGAAGAGGACCATCGTCGCCACGACCGCCTTGGACAGCGGCAGCACGACGCGGAGCAGGATGCCGTAGGTGTTCAGGCCGTCGATCTGGGCGGCCTCCTCCAGTTCCTCGGGGAGGCTCTCGAAGAAGGCCTTCATCACCAGCAGGTTGAAGACGCTGACCGCGTTCGGCAGGGCCAGCGCCCAGATGCTGTTCTTCAGACCGAGGCTGGTGATCAGCACGTAGTTGGGGATCAGGCCGCCGGAGAAGAACATGGTGAACACGGCGACGCCGACGAGCACGGTCCGCCCCTTGAGCCGCTTCTTCGACAGGACGTACGCGTAACAGGTCGTCAGGAACATGGCGACGGCGGTGGAGACGGCCGTGTAGAGCACGGTGTTGCCGTAGTTCCGCCAGAACATCGCGTCGTGGAACACGATCCGGTACGTGGTGAGGTTGAACCCCTTGGGCCACAGCGTCACCTCACCGGCGCGGATCTGCCGTTCGCCGCTGAACGAGCGGGCGACGATGTTGACGAAGGGGTACAGGGTCACGACCACGACCAGGGTGAGGACCACCCCGTTGACGCCCTGGAAGATCCGCCGGCTCACCACAGGCTCGTCCCCACGGTCCGGCGCGAGAGCTGGTTGGCCGAGGTGATCAGCACCAGGCCGATCACCGCCTCGAAGAGGCCGATCGCGGCGGCGTAGCTGAAGCTGTTGGATTCCACGCCCGTGCGGTAGAGGTAGGTGGAGATCACGTCGGCGGTCGGGTACGTCAGCGGGTTGTACAGCAGCAGGATCTTCTCGAAGCCGACCGCCATGAAGGTGCCGATGTTGAGGATCAGCAGCGTGACCATGGTGGGCCGGATGCCGGGCAGGGTGACGTGCCAGATCTGCCGCAGCCGGCCCGCGCCGTCGATGCGGGCGGCCTCGTAGAGGTCTTCGTCGATGGTGGTGAGCGCGGCGAGGTAGAGGATCGTGCCCCAGCCCGCGGTCTGCCAGATCTCCGAGCCGATGTAGATCGTGCGGAACCACTCCGGTTCCTGGATGAAGCGGACCGGATCGTGCCCGAACCAGCCCAGGACGTGGTTGACCGGGCCGTCGGTGGCCAGCATCTGGAGCGTGATGCCCGCGACGATCACGATCGACAGGAAGTGCGGCAGGTACGACACCGACTGCACGAAGCGTTTCAGGGAGCGCCGCCGCACCTCGTTGAGGAGCAGCGCGAGGACGATCGGCACGGGGAAGCAGAAGACGAGCGTGAGCCCGCCGAGCCACAGGGTGTTGCGGAAGACCTGCCAGAAGGTGGGGTCGGTGAGGAACATCCGCACATAGCGCAGGCCCACCCACTGCTCGCCGAGGATCGAGCCGCCCGGCTCGAAGCGGCGGAAGGCGATCACGTTGCCGATCATCGGCAGATAGCGGAAGACCAGGAAGAACAGCAGCGGCAGCACGGCCAGCGAGTAGAGCTGCCAGTCGCGGCGCAGGGCTTTGGGAATGCTCATGCTCGGGCCTCCCGTGGCGTGACAAGGGACGCGGAACCGAAACTTTCGAGCCTTGAACCGTAATCTTGCGGCAACTTAGAGGGAGCAGAAAGCGCTGTCAATGGGTGGTGCAGCACGGGAAATTGAGACCGGTATGCGGCGTCGACAGCGGTCGCTCAGGGCAGAGAAGGAGAGAAACGGACCGGAGGAACACCGACACTTTCTGTCCATCGGCCGCAACAATCGGACGTCCTGACCGAGTGCCCGCACCGGAGGTGCCCCGTGCCCGCGTTCGACCTGCCCCTCGCAGAGCTGGAGCGTCACCGCCCGGAGCCCGCGGAGCCCCCGGACTTCGACGCGTTCTGGCGGGCCACCCTCGACGGGGCCGCGTCCGGCGACCCGCTGGTCTCCGTGCGCGAGGTGGCGACCGGACTGCGGCTGACCCGGACCTGGGACGTGGCCTTCCGCGGCTTCGCGGGCGACCCGGTGCGCGCCTGGTACAGCAGACCCGCGGCGATCCCCACGGCCGAACCACTGCCCGCGGTCGTCGAGTACGCCGGGTACGGCCGCGGCCGCGGTCTCCCGCACACGCGGCTGACCTGGGTGAACGCCGGGTACGCGCATCTGCTGATGGACAACAGGGGCCAGGGCGACCAGTACGGCTGCGGCGGGGACACCCCCGACCCGCACGCCTCGGCGCCGGGCGGCCCGGGACCGGCGGTACGCGGTCTGCTCGCGCCGCACACCTACCACTACCGCCGGCTGGTCACGGACGCGGTGCGCGCGGTCGCCGCCGTGCGCGCGCTGCCCGGTGCGGACGCCGCCCGCACGGCGGCCGTCGGCAACAGCCAGGGCGGCGGACTCGCGCTCGCCGTCGCCGGGCTCGTCCCCGACCTGGCGGCCGTCCTGGTCACCGCCCCGTTCCTGTGCGGCATCCGGCGCGCCCTGGACCTGACCGACGCGAGCCCGTACGGGGAGATCGCCGCGTACCTGTCCGTCCACCGGGACGCCGAGCAGGCCGCCTACCGCACGCTCTCCTACGTGGAGGGGATCTCCTTCGCCCGGCGGGCCCACGCCCCGGCCCACTTCGGGGTGGGCCTGCGCGACACGGTCTGCCCGCCGAGCGGCGCGTACGCGGCCTTCAACCGGTACGCGGAACTGAGCGGCGCGGACCCCCGCAAGGAGATCCGCGCCTACCCGTTCAACGGTCACGAGGGCGGTGACGCCGTCCACGTGCGCCGCCAGCTCGACTGGCTGCACGCGGAGTGGGGCACCGCCCCCGGACCGGTCAGTCCACGGCCAGCGTGAACACGTGCAGGTCGCCGTTGTCCGGCAGTTTCACGCTCTTGATGCTCTTGCCGGCAGGGGCCTCGAAGGGCGTGGTGGCGAAGACGTACGTCGCCACCGGGTCCTTGTCGGCGCCCGCGACATTGCGGTACGCCGCCTTGGCGACGACCTCGTTGCCGTACTGCACGGTGCCGCCCCCGCCGCCGACGGTCCAGTCCGTGAAGGACAGGTCGACGGCGTCGGTCGAGCCGTCGGTGTAGGTGACGGTCGCCTTCGTCTGCTGGTTGCCGTTGACCGCGCTGCCGAGGAAGGACAGCTTCGTGGCGGGCGAGGCGAGGCCGATCGTCTGGGACACGCCCGTGGCGTTGTCGGGGCGGCCCGCCGGGGAGTTGGGCCAGGTGTAGGTGAGACCGCCGGACAGGGTGCCCTGCTCGCCGGGGGTCAGGCCCGCGTCGGCCAGCGCCTGCCGGGAGTAGCTCCAGCCGCCGCCGTCGTAGTCCGCCTCGTCGTGGTCGCCCTCGTCGTCCGAGACACCGGTGTTGTTGTAGGCGGCCAGCAGCGAACCGGGCGCCGCGACGGTGAGCGCCACCGGCTGCTCGTACGAGGTGCCGTCCGAGGTCACCGTCACCTGGACGTCGTAGAAGCCCTGCTCGGCGTCGTCGGCTGCGGTGAGCGTGATCCGCTGGGCGCCGTCGCTCACCGTGCCCTCGGCCGGGGTGGCCGTCACGCCCTCGGGCGTCTCCACCTGATAGCGCACCTCGGGTCCTTCGCCGCCGCTCAGCGCCAGGGCACGGATGTCGACGCTCGTGCTGCCGCCCGGGGCGAGCGTGGCCGTGGTCGGTCCGACGCCGATCTGGTACGGCTGCTCGCCCGTGCGGAAGGACGGCGGGGCGTCGGCCTCGGCGCTGCCCCACGTCTTGTCCGGGCTCGTCCCGAGCGTGTAGTCGAGGGTGCCGCCGCGCTGGACGAAGGACGCCGGGAGCCAGGCACGGCCGCTGCTCTTCCCGTTCACCTTCAGGGACTGCACGTACGGCGCGTCGGCCGCCGCCCCCTTCGCCCGGATCGAGATGTCCTTGCCGCCGGGGCGGGAGATCTCGGCCCGCTCGAACAGCGGGGAGGACAGGACGAGTTCGGCGCGCGAGGGCACCTGCGGGTACATGCCGAGGGCGGAGAAGACGTACCAGGACGACATCTCGCCCAGGTCGTCGTTGCCGGGGATGCCGCCGGGCTCGGTGGACCAGAGCTGCTTCATCGCCGCGCGGACCGTGTCCTGCGTCTTGTAGGGCGCACCGGCGTACGCGTACAGGTAGGGGACGTTGATCGACGGCTCGTTGTCCATCTCCGACTTGTCGCCGCCGCTGCCGGTGAACGCCCAGCCGCCGTCGGCGTCGTGGAAGAAGGTGTCGAGCCGCTGAAGGGCCTTGTCCTTGCCGCCCATCGCCGCGAAGAGACCGGCGGGGTTGTGCTGCACCATCCAGGTGTACTGGGCCGCCGTGCCCTCGACGAAGCCGTTGCCGGTGGCCGGGGTGAAGCCGGTGACCCAGCTGCCGTCGGCCTTGCGGTTGGCGATGTAGCCGCCGGTGTCGTCGGCCGCGAGGTTGAAGTTGTTCTGCCAGTACTGCGACCGCTCGGCGAAGGCCGCCGCCGTCTTCCTGTCACCGGCGGCCGTGGCCAGCTCGGAGAGCGCGAAGTCGGCGCCGGACATCTCCAGCGTCTCGGCCGCGCCGCCCCAGGCGTTGGAGACGGACGGCATGTAGTGGTGCTCCAGGTACTTGTCGAGCGAGGGACGCTGCCCGACCGACAGGACCGGCTTGCCGGCCGGCGACAGGTCGCCCTCGGTGGGCACGGTGGCCGCCTTGACCAGGGACTTCAACGCGCCGCGCAGGTCGAAGCCGGTGCCGCCGAAGGCACGGATGCCCGCGAGCGCGGCGGGCGAGGGGTCGCCGTTCATGACGTGCGTGCCGCTCGCGCCGTGCAGCCAGCGGTCCCAGACTCCCCCGTTCTGCCCCGCCAGTACGTACAGCGACTGCGCGATGTCGGAACCGGTGTCCGGGTCGAGCAGGGTCAGCAGCTGCACCTGGGAGCGGTAGATGTCCCAGCCGGAGAAGGTCCCGTACTGGGCGCCGTGGCCGCGCCCGACGGTGTGCACCTCGCCGTCGGGGCCCCGGTATCTGCGGTCGGCGTCGCTGATCACGTTCGGGTGCAGCAGCGCGTGGTAGAGCGCGGTGTAGAAGGTGGTGCGGTCGGCCTCGGCGCCGCCGCCGACCCGGATCGCGCCGAGCCGCTCCCGCCAGGCCTTCCGCGCGGCCTGCTGGACGGAGGCGAAGGACCGCTTCGGCGGGTTCTCCTTCGCGAGGTTGGCCGCCGCGCCCGCCTGGCTGACGTACGAGATGCCGACCTTGACGTTCACCGGCCCCGAGCCCGGCGCGAACGTCACGTAGCCGCCCGCGCCCTTGCCCGCGACCGGCCGGCCGCCGTTCGCGAAGCCGCCCGTGCCGCCGCTCGCCTCGGTGCTCCCCGGGCTCAGCTTCTCGTCCTGCCAGGTGCCGGTCGCCTCGAAGGCCCGGTCGAAGTGCGCGGTGAAGTGCAGCGTGTAGTAGCTGCGCTGCCCCTCCGGGTCGAGGTAGCCGCAGAAGTTGCCCGAGGTGACGGAGCCGGAGACCGTACGGGTCCTGGCGTCGATGTGCACGTCCGAAGCGGTCGAGCCCACCTCGGAGTTGGCGGTGCGGATCAGCAGCGAGGCCGGCTTGTCCGCGGGGAAGGTGAAGCGGCCCGAGCCGGTGCGCGCGGTCGCGGTGAGGTCGGCGGTGACGCCGGAGGCGAGTCCGACCTTGTAGTGGCCGGGCTCGGCGGTCTCGTCCGGGTGCGCGAAGTCGGACGCGTAGACCGCGTCCTTGGTGTCGCTCGCCGGGGAGGAGGTAACCTCACCGGCGTACGGGAAGAACGGGATGTCGCCGCTGCCGCCCGCGCACCCGGTGCCGGACATGTGCGTGAGGCTGAAGCCGCGGACGCGGGTGGCGTCGTACTGGTAGCCGCCGGGCGCGGTCGTGCGGGTGGCGTCGCCGCGGGTGGTCTCCGGGCTCCAGGAGAGCATGCCGAACGGGGTCACGGCGCCGGGGAAGACGTTGCCGCCGTTCTTGGTGCCGATGAGCGGATCGACGTACGCGGTGGGGTCCTTGACGAGGTCCGGCGGACCGGACGCGGGCGCGGCCAGGGCCGGAGTGGCGCCACCGGCCGCCAGGGCGACGGCGAGCAGCACGGATGACGGACGGAAACGCATGACGCGGCCCCTCCTCCTTCGGACGGGTCGCACACCACAGGTCGCACAAGCCGCAGGGACAGTAACGCGCGCCACGGGCGGCACGGAAGACCGCGTACGGGGGTGTGTCCGGGGAGTGCGGCTCGTGGGCACGGAGCACGCGGCCAAGTTTCCTGACATCGTTGTCCGTTGGCCTGGTGAGGCGATACAGTCATGTACAGCACACGTTAGACAACGTTGTCGTGCGCCTCGCGCCCGTCACAAGCCACGCAGTACGACAGACCACGCACCACGACAGACCACGCACCACCCCGGGCCGGCCTTCC
Organism: Streptomyces sp. NPDC059785; assembly: GCF_042732375.1. Lineage (NCBI taxonomy): Bacteria > Bacillati > Actinomycetota > Actinomycetes > Kitasatosporales > Streptomycetaceae > Streptomyces > Streptomyces sp. NPDC059785. Next base: position 181,461 of record NZ_JBHWHV010000008.1, on the reverse strand, counting down.
CCCCTTCAGCCGGTCCGGGCTCGCGGACCGGGTGAGTCCCGCCACCCACCCGGTCCGCCCCGAGTGCACGCCTCCCGGCCGGTCAGCCGACCTGGCAGGGCAGCGTGGTCGCCGGATCGCCGCCCGAACCGTTGACGGTGTACCCGAAGGTCGCGGTACCGCCCGGATCCAGCGACCCGTTCCAGTCGGCGTTGTGCACCATCACGTCCTGCCCCTGGTAGGTCGCCTTCCCGTTCCAGAGACTTGCCACGGTCTGCCCGCCGGGCAGCGTCCAGTCGACCATCCAGCCGAGCATCGGCACGTCACCGCTGTTGGTGACGGTCACCTCGGCCTGGTAGCCGCCGGACCAGCTGCCGGTGGTGCGGCGGGTGGCCGTGCAGGCGCCGGGTGGCGGCTCGGTGGCGTCGCCCGGGTCGTGAATGCCCGTCACCTCGCCGTTGCCGCCGTCGAAGACGACGTCGGAGCAGGAGTAGAAGGTCTCCGCGCTGTCCGAGCGCTGCCAGACCATGTAGACGATGTGGCGGCCGGACTTGCCGGACGGGAGCTGGCCCGACCAGGAGTAGTTGGCCTCGACCGTGCCCGGCGAACCGTTCAGCGGCGGGTGGTCGACGGTCAGGAACGGCTGGTCCTCCATGTCGTCCCAGGTCAGCGTCTGCGTCGGGTCGAAGCCGTCCTTGGTGACGTAGACGTAGAACCAGCCCGGGTGCGCGGCCCAGGCGTTGTACGAGAAGTCGACGGTCGCGCCCGAGGTGAGGTGGGTGACCGGCCAGTCGTCGCGGGCCGCGTTGAAGCCGGTGAAGTTGGTGTTGCCGCCGCTGCACAGCTCGCCGTCCGGCACGAAGCCGCGGGTGCGCCCGGCGCCGTCGGAGCGCAGCACCGAGAACCAGTTGTAGAACGGCGTGGTGCCGCTGACCTGCTGGGCGTTCCGGCAGGCCGGGTTGACCGGCTTGATCTCACCGGTGTCGGTCAGCGCGTCCTGCCAGCACAGGAAGGTGCGGCTGGCGGGTTTCATCGGCGTGCCGTGCGCCTGAGCGGTGCCGCCGGCCGTGGCGACCAGGCCGAGCGCGGGGAACACGGTCGCGAGGGCCAGCAGGACGAGGAGGAGACCTCTGCGCCGGGTGGGCAACCGTAATCGCTTGGATGTTGAGAACATGACAAGGGGCTCCTTCCCTGGTGCCGTGCGGGGCGGAGGTGAGGCGGGAGCGGTTTCCGTGGCGGGTTCCGGTCCGCGTGACATGGGAGCGCTCCCACCTCACTCAACCGGAAGTTAGCGCGCACGGGCACCGCTGTAAACGCCTGGCACCGCGTCAACGCCCGGCGCGGCGGGGGTCATACAAGCCAGGCGGGGTCATACGGGTCATACGTCGGCCACACGCCGGTCACGCGTCCTCTTCGCGGCGCAGGGCCCGGGTGGCGACGTCCAGGAAGTCGCGCAGCCGCCGGTCGCGCCGGTCCTGGACCACGGCCAGGCAGTACCCGACGGGCTCGCGGTCCGTGACGGTGAGGTGGACGAGGTCGGGGCGGGAGTAGGAGCGGGCGACGCTCCGCGGCACCAGCGCGATCCCGTGCCCGGCGGCGACGAGCTCGAATTTCTCCTCGATCGACGACGTCCGCCGCGCCTGCGCGTCGAGGACGGTCTCGCCGTCGAGGTCCGCCGAGGTGAGCGTCCGGCGGCGGGCCAGCGGATGGGACCGGGGCAGACAGGCGACCCTGGGTTCGCTGCCGAGGGGGACGGTCCGCAGCCCCTTCTCGTCGAACGGCCGCCGCAGCAGGCCGACGTCGGCCCGGCCGTCCCTGAGCGGCGCGTCCTGCTCCCACCAGCGCAGCGGGAAGAGCTCGATCTCCACCTCCGGGTGGACGGCCGTGAACGCGCGGACCGCCTCCGACACGTACAGCCCGGCGGCGAAGGCGACGACCAGCCGCTCGACGCCCCGGTCGGCGTCGTGCACCCGCCGGACCGCCGCGTCGACGGCCGCGATGATGCCGCGCGCCTCCTCGTGCAGCCGCTCCCCCGCGGCCGTCAGCTCCACGCTGCGGGTGGTGCGGACGAGCAGCGCGCACCCCAGCTCCTGCTCGAAGGCGCGGATCTGCCGGCTGAGCACCGGCTGCGCGATGTAGAGCTGCCGCGCGGCCCGGCCGAAGTGCCGGTGGTCGGCCACCGCGACGAAGTAGCGCAGCTTGCGCAGATCCAGATCCATACCGCGAGGGTAGCGCTCATTCATACCCACCAGGCATCAATGGTCGTCAAAGGGTATTGGACGCCCGCCCGGGGCCGCCCGGAGACTCGACGCATGATCGTCATCACCACGCCCACGGGCGACATCGGCAGCCGGCTCCTTCGCATGCTCCTCGACAGCGCACCCACCCACGGCGAGGAACTGCGCGTCATCGTGCGCGACCCCGCCAGGCTCCCCGGCCCGGTCCGCGAGCGCGGCCGCGTCGAGGTAGTGACCGGCTCGCACGGCGACGCCGACGTGGTCGGCCGGGCCTTCGCCGGTGCGGACGCCGTCTTCTGGCTGGTCCCGCCGGCTTTCCGGGCGCCGAGCCTGGACGCCGCGTACACCGGGTTCACCCGTGCCGCCGCGCGGGCCTTCGCGGATCACGGAGTCGGGCACGTGGTCGGGGTCTCGGCGCTCGGCCGCGGCACCCCCGTCGCGGACCGCGCCGGGCTCGTCACGGCCTCCCTGGCCATGGACGACTTCATCGCGGGTACGGGCGTGGCCTACCGGGCGCTGGCGAACCCCGGGTTCATGGACAACGTGCTGCGCGGTGCGGCCGCGATCCGCGACGAGGGGGTGTACGCCGACACCGCCGACGCCGACCGGAAGGCGCCGACGGCCGCCACCCGCGACATCGCCGCGGCCGCCGCCGCGCTGCTCCTCGACCGGTCGTGGACCGGCACCGGCGAGGTCCCGCTCCTCGGCCCCGAGGACCTCTCGCCGAACGACATGGCGCGCATCATGTCCGAGGTGCTCGGCCGCCCGGTGCGCTACGTACGCCGGTCGCTCGAGGACGCCGGCGCGACGCTCGCCGCGCACGGCGCCGGTGAAGCCTTCGTCCAGGGCTGGGTCGACATGATGCGCGCCAAGGACGAGGGCCTCGACGCGGGCGTCCCCCGCACCCCGGAGACGTCGAGTCCGACGAGCTTCCGGGAGTGGTGCGAGCAGGTACTCGCACCGGCCGTACGGGGCTGAGCCGGGACCCGACCGACGACGCCCGGCGGAGAGCGACGAGCGGCGCTCCGCCGGGGCAGGCCCGTCAGGCCGAGCAAACCAGGTCAGACCGGTGCCGGTGCGGAAGCGGACGACGTCCCGGCGGACGCCTCCGCGCCAAGGGGCAGGGCCACCCTGAACTCCGTACGGCCCGGCACGCTCTCCGCCTCGATCCGGCCGCCGTGGGCCGCGGTGATCGCCTGCGCGATGGCGAGGCCGAGGCCCGAGCCGCCGTCGGCCGCGGAGGCCCGGGACCGGGACGTGTCGGCGCGGGTGAAGCGCTCGAACACCCGGGGCAGCAGGGCGGCCGGGATGCCGGGGCCGTCGTCGCGCACCCGCAGGGTGCAGTACGCGTCGCCGGTCCCCACCGACACCGTCACCGTCGTGCCAACAGGCGTGTGCACACGCGCGTTGGCCAACAGGTTGACCACCACCTGCCGCAGTCGCGCCTCGTCGCCCGTGACGAGGGCGGGCGCGCCGAGCCGCAGTTGCAGCTGCCAGTCGTGGGTGTCGCCGGCCGCCGCCCGCGCGTCCCACACCGCCTCCGCCACCAGCGCCGCGACATCCACCTCCGCGGCCTCCAGGGGCCGCCCCTCGTCGAGCCGGGCGAGCAGCAGCAGATCCTCGACGAGCCCCGTCATCCGCGCCGACTCCGCCGACACCCGCCGCCAGGCGAGCGCCGGTTCGATCCGCTCGGTGCCGCGGTTCATCAGCTCCGCGTAACCGGCGATCGAGGCCAGCGGCGTACGCAGTTCATGGCTGGCGTCGGCCAGGAAGCGGCGCATGCGCTCCTCGCTGCGGCGGATCTCCTCCGCGCCGCGCTGGCGCTCCGCGAGCGAGGTCTCCACGTGGTCGATCATCCGGTTGAGCGCGGCGCCGACCTGCCCCGACTCGCTGCCGGGGTCGGTGTCGCGCTCGGGTACCCGGGTGAGCCCGGTGACCTCGCCGCGTCCCAGCGGGGACCGTGACACCTCGACGGCGGTGGCGGCGACCCGGCCGAGCGGGCGGAGCTGCCGCCGGATGACGACGGCGCAGACGCAGCCGGCGGCGACGAGCCCGGCCGCCGCGACCGCCGCCTCGGCCAGCACCATGCCGCCGATCATGTCCTGTACGTCGTCCATGGGCAGGCCGGTGAGGACGGGCCGCCCGCCGCTGCCGGCCAGCGCGGTGACCCGGTAGGTGCCGAGGCCGGGGACGGTACGGGTGTGCAGCGAGCCGTCGGTCGCCAGGCCGCCGAGCGCGGCGCGCTGTTCGGCGGTGAGGGCCCGCGGCCCGCCGGACGAGGACACCACGCTGGCGGCGAGTACGTCCCCGTCCTCGTCGAGCCGCGCGCCGATCGTGCCGGCGGCCTGTCCCTGCTCGCGCAGGAAGGTGAGGTCGGTCTCGATGCCGGGCCCCAGCCGGACGCCGCCCTGGCTGCGTTCGGCGGCGTCGGTGACCCGCTGGTCGAGGTCCCCGAAGAGGTAGGCGCGCTGGATGAAGACGGTGGTGAGGGCCATGGCCGCGCACACGGCCACGAGGGCGGCGCTGATGAAGACGAGCAGCCGCGTCCGCAGCGAGCGCCCTCGGGGCAGACACCACGGCGGGCGGCGGGAACCTTTCCAGGCGCTCATCTCCCGTCCTCCGGCGACCTGATGACGTATCCGAGTCCGCGCACGGTGTGGATCATGGGGGCGCGTCCGCGGTCGATCTTGCGGCGCAGGCCGGAGATGTAGACCTCCACCAGATTGCCGCCGCCGTCGAAGGAATCGCTCCACACGCGGTTGAGGATCTGCGCCTTGCTGAGCACCTGGCGCGGATGGTCGAGGAAGAGGCTGAGCAGCTCGAACTCCTTGGCGGTGAGCCGGACCGGGGCCCCGTCGCGGTGCACCTCCCGGGTGTCCTCGGTCAGCACCAGATCGCCGAGCACGCGGACGGCCCCGGTGTGTTCCGCGTGCGCGGCACCGGCCCGGCGCAGCAGCCCGCGCAGCCGCAGCACCACCTCCTGGAGGGAGAACGGCTTGGTGACGTAGTCGTCGGCGCCCGAGGCGAACCCGTCGATACGGTGTTCCAGCGCGTCCCGGGCGGTGAGCATGAGCACGGGCAGTTCGGGCTGCTCGTAGCGGAGGCGGCGCAGCACCTGGAGTCCGTCCAGGTCGGGCAGCATCCCGTCGAGGACGACGGCGTGCGGGGCGCAGCGGCGCGCGAGGCGCAGCGCGGTCTCCCCGTCGGGCGCCGGGTAGGGGCGCCAGCCCGCCTCCGTGACAGCCACGGAGAGCAGATCGGTGAGGCCGGGTTCGTCGTCGACGATCAGCACACGGACGCGTCCGGTGCGGGACCCAGAGGTGCCAGTCATGTACCGATCCTGTCCCGGCCCGCTGAGGGAATCCTGTGCTCCACCTGAGGGTCGGTGATGACCGGACCGGCGGTGCCGCCGGGGCAACGGCGGGGGCCGCACCCCCGTCACCGGGAGTGCGGCCCCAACTGCCTTGCCGTACCGCTTACTTGTGCTCAGTCGTGACTGCTCACTTGCGGATCAGGCTGCGCAGCACGTACTGCATGATGCCGCCGTTGCGGTAGTAGTCCGCCTCGCCGGGGGTGTCGATGCGGACGACCGCGTCGAACTCCACGCCGGTGTCGGTGGTGACCTTGACCGTGCGCGGGGTGGTGCCGTTGTTCAGCTCCTCGACGCCGGTGAAGGAGAAGGTCTCCTCGCCGGTCAGGCCGAGGGAGGACGCGGACTGGCCCTCCGGGAACTGGAGCGGCAGGACGCCCATGCCGATGAGGTTCGAGCGGTGGATGCGCTCGTACGACTCGGTGATGACGGCCTTGACGCCGAGCAGCGCGGTGCCCTTGGCAGCCCAGTCGCGGGACGAGCCGGAGCCGTACTCCTTGCCACCCAGGATGACGAGCGGGGTGCCCTGCTCGATGTAGTTGCGCGAGGCGTCGTAGATGAAGGAGACCGGTCCGCCGTCCTGCGTGAAGTCGCGGGTGTAGCCGCCCTCGGTGCCCGGCGCGAGCTGGTTGCGCAGCCGGATGTTGGCGAACGTGCCGCGGATCATGACCTCGTGGTTGCCGCGGCGCGAGCCGTAGCTGTTGAAGTCACGGCGCTCCACACCGTGCTCGGTGAGGTACTGGCCGGCCGGGGTGTCGGCCTTGATGGCGCCGGCGGGCGAGATGTGGTCGGTGGTGACCGAGTCGCCGAGCTTGGCCAGGACGCGGGCGCCGGAGATGTCCGAGACCGGCTCCGGGTCCATGCCCATGCCCTCGAAGTACGGGGGCTTGCGGACGTAGGTGGACTCGGCGTCCCACTCGAAGGTGTTGCCGGTCGGGATCGACAGCGCCTGCCACTGGGCGTCGCCCGCGAAGACGTCGGAGTAGGACTTGTTGAACATGTCCTCGCCGATGGCGTTCGCCACGACGTCGTTGACCTCGGCCTCGGAGGGCCAGATGTCCTTGAGGTAGACCGGGTTGCCGTCGGTGTCGGCACCGAGCGCCTCGGTGGTGATGTCCACCTTCATGGAGCCCGCGATGGCGTACGCGACGACCAGCGGCGGGGACGCCAGGTAGTTCATCTTGACGTCGGGGTTGATGCGGCCCTCGAAGTTCCGGTTGCCGGAGAGGACCGAGGTGACCGCGAGGTCGTGGTCGTTGACGGCCTTGGAGACCTCCTCCGGCAGCGGGCCGGAGTTGCCGATGCAGGTGGTGCAGCCGTAGCCGACGAGGTTGAAGCCGACCTTGTCCAGGTACGGGGTGAGACCGGCCTTGTCGAAGTAGTCGGTGACGACCTTCGAGCCCGGGGCGAGGGTGGTCTTGACCCACGGCTTGCGGGTCAGGCCCTTCTCCACGGCCTTCTTCGCGACGAGCGCGGCGGCGACCATGACGTACGGGTTCGAGGTGTTGGTGCAGGAGGTGATGGCGGCGACCGTCACGGCACCGTGGTCGAGCTCGTAGGTCGAGCCGTCGGGGGCGGTGACGGTGACCGGGTTGCTCGGCGCGCCGTTCGGGGCGACGGCCGGGGCGTCGGAGGCCGGGAAGGACTCCTTGCCCGCCTCGTCCACGTCGTCCACGTAGTTGCGGACGTCCTGGGCGAACTGCTGGGAAGCGTTGGCGAGGACGATGCGGTCCTGCGGGCGCTTCGGACCCGCGATCGACGGGACGACCGTGGAAAGGTCCAGCTCCAGCTTCTCGGAGAAGTCGGGCTCGGCGGCCGGGTCGAGCCAGAGGCCCTGCTCCTTGGCGTACGCCTCGACGAGCGCGACCTGCTGCTCGGAGCGGCCGGTGAGCTTGAGGTAGTTCAGGGTCTCGCCGTCGATCGGGAAGATCGCGGCGGTGGAGCCGAACTCCGGCGACATGTTGCCGATGGTGGCGCGGTTGGCGAGGCTCGTCGCCGCCACGCCCTCGCCGTAGAACTCGACGAACTTGCCGACGACGCCGTGCTTGCGCAGCATCTCGGTGATCGTGAGGACGAGGTCGGTGGCGGTCGTGCCCGGCTTCAGCTCGCCGGTCAGCTTGAAGCCGACGACGCGCGGGATGAGCATGGAGACCGGCTGGCCGAGCATCGCGGCCTCGGCCTCGATGCCGCCGACGCCCCAGCCGAGGACGCCGAGGCCGTTGACCATGGTGGTGTGCGAGTCGGTGCCGACCAGGGTGTCGGGGTACGCCTGGCCGTTGCGGACCATGACGGTGCGGGCCAGGTGCTCGATGTTGACCTGGTGGACGATGCCGGTGCCGGGCGGGACGACCTTGAAGTCGTCGAAGGCGGTCTGGCCCCAGCGCAGGAACTGGTAGCGCTCCTTGTTGCGGCCGTACTCCAGGTCGACGTTCTGCTTGAAGGCGTCGTTGGTGCCGAACTTGTCGGCGATGACGGAGTGGTCGATGACCATCTCGGCCGGGGAGAGCGGGTTGATCTTGTTCGGGTCGCCGCCGAGCTCCTTGACGGCCTCACGCATGGTGGCGAGGTCCACGACACAGGGCACGCCCGTGAAGTCCTGCATGATCACGCGGGCCGGCGTGAACTGGATCTCCCGCGACGGCTGGGCCTGGGAGTCCCAGTTGCCGAGCGCCCGGATGTGGTCGGCGGTGATGTTCGCGCCGTCCTCGGTGCGGAGGAGGTTCTCCAGCAGCACCTTCAGGCTGTACGGAAGGCGGGCCGAGCCCTCCACCTTGTCCAGCCGGAAGATCTCGTACGACTCGTCGCCCACCTGCAGCGTGCTGCGGGCGTCGAAGCTGTTCGCCGACACGACAGTCTCCTTCATATATGTGCGCGTACCCACCGCAATCCTGCCGCCACGACGATTGGCCGATCCGCTAAGGTAAGGCTAAGTTAGGTACACCTAACCCAGGGTGGCGGCTGCGGGGCGCCTTCGGCAGATATCTCGATGTCGAGATAACTCTAGTACATGCCCGTCGACTGGTCATGCCCGGGAGCCTCCGGGTCATGTCCGCGCGTCTTCGGGGTACGCGGTGTTCACCGGGAAATCACCCGGCGTGATCGCCACCAGGGGGGTACACCCATGCCACTCACGTTCCGCAAAAGCTTCCGCATCCTCCCCGGGGTGCGGCTGAACATCAACCGCCACTCGTGGTCCATCACCACCGGCGGCGGCAGCCACGGACCGCGTCACACGCACAGCAGCACCGGACGGCGCACCACGTCGATGGACCTGCCGGGGCCGTTCGGCTGGCGCAAGACGAGCACGGCGCGCAAGCGCCGCGGACACCGCGGCTGAGGGCACGCCACTTGGCCGGTACCGAGGGTTCGCCTCGTGGCCGGACTTGAGGGTTCCCCGCGTGGCCGGACTTGAAGGTTCCCCGCGTGGCCGGACTTGAGGGTTCGTCACCTGGCTGGACCCCTCGTGATGCGTGATCTCATATCTGAGATAGCCTCGGCCCCATGGCAGACGATTACCTCGTACGTATCGGCAAGCTCATCCGTGACGCCCGCCAGCATCGTGGCTGGACGCAGTCGCAGCTCGCCGAGGCTCTCGGCACCAGCCAGAGCGCCGTGAACCGCATCGAGCGCGGCAATCAAAACATCAGTCTTGAGATGATCGCCCGAATCGGTGAAGCCTTGGACAGCGAGATCGTCTCTCTGGGCTACGCGGGTCCCATGCACCTTCGCGTCGTCGGCGGACGCCGCCTCTCCGGCTCCATCGACGTCAAGACGAGCAAGAACGCGTGCGTGGCGCTGCTGTGCGCCACGCTGCTCAACAAGGGCCGCACGGTGCTGCGGCGGGTCGCCCGCATCGAGGAGGTCTACCGCCTCCTCGAAGTCCTCGGCTCCATCGGCGTACGCACCCGCTGGATCAACGACGGCGTGGACCTGGAGATCGTGCCCCCGGCCGATCTCGACATGGCCTCCATCGACGAGGAGGCGGCCCGCCGCACCCGCTCGATCATCATGTTCCTCGGCCCGCTGCTGCACCGCATGGACACCTTCAAGCTGCCGTACGCGGGCGGCTGCGACCTCGGCACCCGCACCATCGAGCCGCACATGATCGCGCTGCGCCGCTTCGGCCTGGACATCGCCGCGACCGAGGGCCTGTACCACGCCCAGGTCGACCGCTCGGTCACCCCCGGCCGCCCGATCGTGCTGACCGAGCGCGGCGACACGGTGACCGAGAACGCGCTGCTGGCCGCCGCCCGGCACGACGGCACGACGGTCATCCGCAACGCGTCCTCGAACTACATGGTCCAGGACCTCTGCTTCTTCCTCGAGGCCCTGGGCGTACGGGTCGAGGGCATCGGCACCACCACGCTCACCGTGCACGGCGTCCCGACGATCGACGTCGACGTGGACTACTCGCCCTCCGAGGACCCGGTCGAGGCGATGAGCCTGCTGGCCGCCGCGGTGGTCACCGAGTCCGAGCTGACGGTGTGCCGGGTGCCGATCGAGTTCCTGGAGATCGAGCTCGCGGTCCTGGAGGAGATGGGCCTCGACCACGACCGCACGGCGGAGTACTTCGCCGACAACGGCCGCACCCGTCTGGTGGACCTCACCGTGCGCCCCTCCAAGCTCGAAGCGCCGATCGACAAGATCCACCCCATGCCGTTCCCGGGCCTGAACATCGACAACGTCCCGTTCTTCGCGGCCATCGCGGCCTCCGCGCAGGGCAAGACGCTGATCCACGACTGGGTCTACGACAACCGCGCGATCTACCTGACCGACCTCAACCGCCTCGGCGGCCGCCTCCAGCTCCTCGACCCGCACCGCGTCCTGGTCGAGGGCCCGACCCGCTGGCGCGCCGCCGAGATGATGTGCCCGCCGGCCCTGCGCCCCGCCGTCGTCGTCCTCCTGGCCATGATGGCGGCCGAGGGCACCTCGGTCCTGCGCAACGTGTACGTCATCAACCGCGGCTACGAGGACCTGGCGGAACGCCTGAACACGATCGGGGCGCAGATCGAGATCTTCCGGGACATCTGAGGCCCGTCACGGCTCCCGACGCATGAAGGTCCAGGCGTCCTGGATCATCTCGTCCAGGTCTGGGCGACGCGGAGTCCAGCCCAACCGCTCCCGGGCGCGGGCGGAGGAGGCAATGAGTACCGCCGGATCGCCGGGGCGACGCGGCCCGACGACCGCGGGTACCGGGTGGCCGGTGACCTTACGAGCCGCTTCGACCACCTCCCGCACCGAGAAGCCGTTGCCGTTGCCGAGGTTGCAGACGAGGTGCTCCCCCCGCCTGGCGGCGTCGAGCGCGAGCACGTGGGCATCGGCGAGATCGGCGAGGTGGATGTAGTCGCGGACGCACGTTCCATCGGGGGTGGCGTAGTCGCCGCCGTGGATCGAGACGGCCTCGCGCCGCCCCTGCGCGACCTGGAGGACCAGGGGGATGAGGTGTGATTCGGGATCGTGGCGCTCGCCGTGGGAGCCGACGGCCCCCGCGACGTTGAAGTACCGCAGGGACACCGCGGCGAGACCGTGCGCGGCGCATTCCCCGGCGATCATGTGATCCGCGGCCAGCTTGGACGCCCCGTAGGGATTCACGGGAGCGGTGGGCGTGCTTTCGGATATCGCGCCGGCGGGCGGCTCTCCGTAGACGGCGCAGCTGGAGGAGAAGACGAGGGTGCGCACACCGGCCCGGCGCATGGCGCGGAGAAGCGCGAACGTACCGACGACGTTGTTGTCCCAGTACTTCTCGGGGTCCTTCATGGACTCCCCCACTTCGGCGAAGGCCGCGAAGTGGAGCACCGCGTGGTAGGTGCCGTCGAGTACTTCGGCGGCGTCCTGGATCCGGCCCTCGACGAACTCGGCACCGTCCGGTACGGCCTGCCGGAACCCTGTGGACAGATCGTCCAGCACAGTGACCGCGTGTCCGCGGTCGATCAGCCGTGCGGCGACGGTCGCCCCTATGTAGCCGGCACCTCCGGTCACGAGGATTCGCTTCGCTGCGCTGCTCACTGGTTGACGGCGCCTCTCAGTCGCGTCCCCGCGTCCGCGTCCCGGGGAAACCGGACGACCACTGCTTCCGCGGCCCCCTACACTGAGGAGGTGGTCGAGTTGTGACTCGTCAGTATCGCTGATGACTCCAAGTGATGTGACTGCCGTCACCGGCGTCCGTTCCGGGGCTCGCCTCAAGATGTTGAACTGACTGGGAAGGGTGTGTCGGCGTGACGCGCTATGGATCTCCACTACCGGAGAAGCCTTCGCTCGATGGACTGGAGTCGAAGTGGTCGCCGTACTGGAGTGACGCGGATGTATACCGCTTCAGCCGTCCGGGCAGCCGAGATGCCGTTTTCTCCATCGACACCCCTCCCCCGACGGTCAGCGGTTCCCTCCACGTGGGCCACGTCTTCAGCTACACCCACACCGATATCCTCGCCCGGTTCCAGCGGATGCGCGGCAAGCACGTTTTCTACCCCATGGGCTGGGACGACAACGGCCTGCCCACCGAGCGCCGCGTGCAGAACTACTACGGCGTGCGCTGCGACCCGTCGCTTCCGTACGACTCCGCGTTCACTCCGCCGACCCCCGTCTCCGAGCGGACCGGCAAGGCCAAGAAGGCTCCCGCGGTCAGCATTTCGCGCCAGAATTTCGTCGAGCTGTGCGAGAAGCTGACCGCCGAGGACGAGCTGGTCTTCGAAGAGCTGTGGCGCAAGCTCGGTCTGTCCGTCGACTGGTCGACGCAGTACACGACCATCGGCAAGGAGGCGCAGCGGGTCTCGCAGGCCGCGTTCCTCCGCTCGGTCGCGCGCGGCGAGGCGTACCAGTCCGAGGCGCCCACGATGTGGGACGTGACCTTCCAGACCGCGGTCGCCAACGCCGAAGTGGTCGAGAAGGAGGTCTCGGGCGCGTATCACAGGGTCGCCTTCAAACACGGTGACCAGGACGTCCACATCGAGACGACGCGCCCCGAGCTGCTGCCCGCCTGCGTGGCCCTGGTCGCCCACCCGGACGACGAGCGTTACCAGCCGCTCTTCGGCGAAGAGGTCGTCTCGCCCCTGTTCGGCGTCCGTGTCCCGGTCGTCGCGCACCATGCCGCCGATCCCGAGAAGGGCAGCGGCATCGCCATGATCTGCACCTTCGGCGACATGACCGACGTCATGTGGTGGCGCGAGTTCAAGTTCCCGACCCGCACGGTCATCGGACGTGACGGCCGGCTCCTGCCGCTGGACTTCAGCGAGCTGCCGAGCGAGGACGCCGGGAGCGCCCAGGAGCTCTACTCCAAGATCGTCGGCAAGACGGTGCACACCGCCCGGGAAATCCTGGTCGAGGAACTGCGCACCGCCGGCAGCCTGGTCGGTGACCTGCGACCCACTACCCGTGCGGTCAAGTTCTTCGAGAAGGGCGACCGGCCGCTGGAGATCGTCAGCAGTCGGCAGTGGTTCATCAAGACCGTCGAGCACCGCGACGAACTGCTCACCCGCGGCGCCGAGATCCAGTGGCACCCGGGGCACATGCAGTCGCGGTACAACGACTGGGTCAAGGGTCTGAACATCGACTGGCTGATCAGCAGGCAGCGGTTCTTCGGTGTGCCGTTCCCGCTGTGGTACCCGCTGGATGCGGCCGGCGAGCCAGACTACGCGAAGCCGATCGTTCCCGACGAGTCGATGCTGCCGATCGATCCGTCCAGCGACTGCCCGCCCGGTTTCACCGAGGACCAGCGGAACCAGCCGGACGGCTTCACGGGCGAGCCCGACGTCATGGACACCTGGGCGACCTCCTCGCTCAGCCCCCAGCTTGCCTGCGGATGGCTCACCGACCCCGAGCTGTTCGAGCAGGTGTACCCGATGGACCTGCGCCCCCAGGGCCACGACATCATCCGCACCTGGCTGTTCACGACGGTGGTGCGGTCCCACCTCGAGGCGGGCGTCACCCCCTGGAAGCACGCCGCGCTCTCGGGCTGGATCCTCGACCCGGACCGCAAGAAGATGTCCAAGTCGCAGGGGAACGTGGTCACCCCGGGTCACCTGCTGGACGAGTACGGTGCGGACGCGGTCCGTTACTGGGCCGCCAGCGGACGCCCGGGGACGGACACCGCCTTCGATCCCCAGCAGATGAAGATCGGTCGGCGGCTGGCGATGAAGCTGCTGAACGCGAGCAAGTTCGTGCTCTCACTGCCTGCCCCGAGCGCTGGTGCCCGGACGACCGATCCGCTCGACAAGGCGCTTCTGGCGAAGCTGACCGCGACCGTGAAGGACGCGACGGAGGCGCTGGAGGGCTTTGACTACACGTCGTCCCTGGACGCCATCGAGCGGTTCTTCTGGTTCTTCTGCGACTACTACGTGGAGCTCGTCAAGGAGCGTGCGTACGGCAAGGGGTCGGACGAGGGAGCCGAGTCCGCACGTGCCACGCTGCGGCAGGCGCTGGACATCGTCGCTCGGTTGTTCGCACCCGTGCTCCCCTACACGACCGAGGAGACGTGGTCGTGGACCCACGACTCCACCGTGCACCTGGCGACCTGGCCGACGGTCGACGAAATCGAGGAAGCCGCTGCCGGTGGTCGTCCTGACCTTGCCGACGCCGCCGCTTCGACGATCACCGTCATCCGCAAGGCCAAGTCCACTGCGAAGGTTTCGATGCGCGCGGAGGTCGCCCGAGCGGTGGTCCACGCCCCCGCCGCGGCGTTGGAGAACATGCGGATGGTGGCTTCGGACATTCAAGCGGCCGGTGTGGTCGCCGAGTTGGACCTTCGGGCCGACGACAGCACCGAGCTGACCGTGGACGTCGAACTGGCCCAGTAACCGGCCGGCGCAAGACACTCGTCCCCACTGTGGGCTCCATCACTCACGTGCTGGAGCCCACAGGTGTATTCGGATAACCGCAGGTCAAGGCGGGTTGAGGCAAGCGAGGCAGCACGTTGAGACATCTGTCGATCACTCTCGGCAGATGACCGATGATCAGTTATGGTGACTGGGTTCCGCGCACTGCTGAATGATTGACCAACGGGGGAATAGTGAAGAAAGCTGTCGTCACGGGCGGAGCGGGCTTCCTTGGGTCACACCTGTGTGAGCGTTTGTTGCAAGGCGGCTACGAAGTGCTCTGCCTCGACAACTTCCTTACCAGCACGCCAGACAACGTCTCGCATCTGACAGCCCACGAGTCCTTCCGGCTGGTCCGCACCGACGTCACGGACTACATCCACGTGGTGGGAGACGTGGACGCCGTACTGCACTTCGCGTCACCGGCGTCCCCGATCGACTATCTCCAACTGCCCATCGAGACCCTGAAGGTGGGCTCCATCGGGACCCATCACGCGCTGGGCCTGGCCAAGGAGAAAGGGGCCCGTTTCCTGCTGGCGTCCACCTCCGAGGTCTACGGCGATCCGCAGTCCCACCCCCAGTCCGAGGACTACTGGGGGCACGTCAACCCCGTCGGGCCGCGGGGCGTCTATGACGAAGCGAAACGTTTCGGCGAGGCGATGACCACGGCCTACAGGACGCACCACGGGGTCGACACGTCGATCGTCCGCATCTTCAACACCTTCGGTCCCCGGATGCGCGCCCATGACGGCCGGGCCATACCCACGTTCATCCGGCAGGCGCTGGCCGGCACCCCTCTCACCGTGTCGGGAGACGGCAACCAGACGCGGTCGGTGTGCTTCGTCGACGACCTGGTCGAGGGCATGGTCCGCCTGCTCGAATCGGGCAGCCACGGCCCCGTCAACCTGGGCAACCCGCATGAGATGACCGTGCTGGAGATCGCCAACGAAGTGCGACGGCTGACCCGTTCGGACTCTCCGATCGAGTTCGTCCCCAGGCCGCAGGACGACCCGACCGTTCGGCGCCCCGACATCGGCCTCGCCCGGGACCTTCTCGGCTGGGAACCGAAGGTGACCGTCGAGGAGGGGCTGCGGCGGACCATAGACTGGTTCCGTCAGGGCCATACCGAGGAAGCCGACGCGCCCGACCGGGCGACTGCCCGCTGACATGGGATGCGAGCCGATCTCACTGATCGACGACATCCGATCAGCCTCTCTTCAACTCAGTTCCCTGGGCAGGAAGTTGCTGGCCGAAAACCTTGAGGCCCTGGCCAGGACACTGGCCGGTCTCGCGGCTCGACACCACTTCGACGTCGTCGATCACAGCCTGTTCACCGAGTGGGCCACCGCCCGGCTGACCGGGTACACCGATGTCGTCGTACTCGACAAGCTGTTCACTCCCCCGCCCGGCGAGGGCGCTACCAGGTATCACGCTGTCCGTGCGCACCGACGCCTGGCGGCTCACGGACAGCTCGTCCTGGACATCGAGGGGCGGTTGGGGCGGTTGTCCGGTCTGCCCCTGGCGGATCCCGAAGTCCGAGTGGCCCTCGTCGACGACGCGGCTTACACTGGCGACACCCTCGTCGGGGTGCTGAACGGCCTCGCCCGGTCCGGCATCACCGTGGAACGTGTCCTCGTTGCGGTCGCGACCGAGCGTGCTCAAAAGCTGCTCGCCGCGCGGACCGATGCCGTGGCCGAGGTCTTCTTCCCCGGGCCGGTACGAGGTGATGTCATCCACGCCCGCGACGTCTACCCATGGCTCCCCCATTCGGGCAGGTCGGCCAAGGCGTCCGGCACACTGGCGCCGCCCCGCCGGATCGCCCCGCTCCTGCACCGGGACGGCGCGTGGCTGACCCACCCGGCGCTGGCCGCGTCACCGGCCCTGCGAACCCTGGCCGCATCCGCGGTGGACCGGCTGCACGGCCATCTCGGTCGCGAGCCGCTGGTCGCCGATGTCGCCCTGCTCGGCGGACACGTCGCGGTGCCTTTGCGGGACGTGGGTGACGTACCGAACACCCTGCCCCTGCGGCAGCTTCTGGGCGGCTTCGCCGTAACCGACTGACCGTCGGCCGGGCCACGGCAGACGTCCGTAGAACGACATTCAACCAGTGAGGGAGACCGTCATGAGATCAGCCTGCCTCCATACATTTTCCGAGCTCAGTTCCGGACGCATCCGGTACCGCGCGGTGAACGCTCCAGGCGGCGAAAGGACCTCCCGTTGTTGACCACCTCCCCTTCCCCCGTACAACTGGCCGCCGAGTCCGGTACACCACGCACAGTCCTCGTCGTCGTACTCGACAGCCTGCGCTGGGACACCTTCCAGGAAGCGCGGACACCCGTCATCGACGAGGTCTGCTCCTTCTCCGAACAACGGATGAGCTATGCCAGTTGGACCCTGCCCAGCCACTCCTGTCTCTTCTCCGGGCTCCTCCCCTGGCTCGCCGCACCCGGCCGGGCCGCGGCGGGCACGTACCGCGACGACTTCCTCTTCTGGTCCCACGTCCTCGGCGGCGACGACAAGCACGCGAGCAACTTCCACCCCGAGATGAGCCTTGCCACCATGGCCGAGCGCTGCGGCTGGTCGGCACACGCCCGGGTCTCCATGCCCGTCCTGCGGCCCGAGGCGGGTCTGCGCCACGGCTTCCCCGACTACGAACTGTCGCCGCAGGGCAGCGGTCTGGGAGCTCAGGTCTCGAGCATCCAACTCGCCGACGACAGACCGAATCTGCTGTTCATCAACGCCGCGGAGACGCACTACCCGTTCATGCTCCCCAAGTCCCGGTTGCCGAAGATCCCAGGAGCCCATGGTGTCGCAGGCCGTGACCTGGCCGACGGCTCGTCCGGGCCGGAGGACGGCTACCGGCTGACGTTCTCGGCCGACGACTACCACGAGATGAAGGCCGCACAGATACGTGCCGCGGAGATAGCGGACCGGAGACTGGGTGCCGTGATCGAGCAGTTGCCCAAGGACCTGCTCGTCATCGTCACGGCCGACCACGGCGAACTCTTCGGCGAGGACGGCATGTTCGGCCACGGGCCGTACTTCCATCCCGCACTGTTCCAAGTACCTCTCGCGATGGGAGTAGTGGCATGACTTCCGCGATCTCCGTCATACCCGGGGCAACCCAGTCCTCCGCTGCCGACTCCCTCGTGTCCTCGCTGGCCGCCGACGTCTGTGACGCACGGAAGAGGATCGCTCCGCATGCCGTCCGTACGCCTACGGTGCGCCTGCCGTGGCTGGACACCGATGAGCGCGAGGTCTGGGCCAAGCTGGAGTGCTGGCAGGAGTCCGGCAGCTTCAAGGCCCGAGGGGCCCTGAACGCCCTGGCGGGCTTCGAGCCCGGTCAGACGTCGGTGACCGCCTCGGCCGGCAATCACGGCCTGGGCCTGGCCTTCGCCGCGAAGAAGCTCGGCCAGCGAAGCCGGGTCTTCGTCCCCACGACGGCATCGGAACTCAAGGTCCGGCGCATCGCGGCCGCGGGCGCCGAAGTCACCGTCGTCGGCCGCGACCTCAAGGACGCGACCGACCACGCGGTCGAGTACGCGCGGCGGCATGGCCTGCCGTTCGTCTCGCCCTACGCCGACTGGAACGTCGCGGCCGGGCAGGGCACCTGCATGGCCGAAGCCGTCGAGGACGCGGGCGACTTCGATACCGTCGTCGTACCGCTGGGCGGTGGCGGTCTGCTGAGCGGGATCGGCGCCTACGCGGTGGCGCGAGCGCCGGAAACCCGGCTCATCGCCACCCACCCCGAGGTGTTCAACCGCCCCTTCGGCCGGGAGTCCGTTGACACGTGTCTGCGCCTGGCCACACCGCCGACCTACGCGGACGGCCTCGCGGTACAGCACACGTTCGCCAATCCGTTGGCCGAGGTGCTGGACCGGCTGCTGAACGAGGTCTGCTCTGTCTCGGAGAACGAGATCGTCCTCGGGATCTACGCGCTTCTGCACGAGCAGAGCCTGCTCGTCGAGGGGGCGGGTGCCACGGCTGCCGCGGCCCTTCTGAGCGGCAAAGTCCCCCCGGACACCAAGCGCACACTGCTCATCCTCTCCGGTGGCAACATCTCCTCGTCCGCGCTTGCCCGTGCGATCGTCACCGAGGTCCACGACGAGCGGCTGCGCATCGGCCTCGGCCTGCGACGCAACCTGCCCGTCCTGGAGAAGACCGAGGTCGCGGGTACGCCCGGGGAGGCGCCGGCCGGCACGGCGACGGATCCGTCGGACACCTCCCGCGAACCGGCGAAGGACACCACGTCCGCCGAGCCGTCCGGCGACAGCGGCTGGGCCGAGCACTCGCTCTCACTCGGGGAACCTGCCGCCAGGACCGAGGACCACCGGCGCTACCTCGAAGCCGTCGCCCTGCCCGCGGCCGAGGTCCCGCACCACGCCCTCGACCGTCTGCAGAACCTCGCGGAAGAGCTGGCCCGCTCCCTGCGCGTGCCGGACTCCGGCCTGCCCGATGTCACGCCCGGCGCCCAGGAGGACACCCTGCGCCTGCTGCTGCGGGTGCGCGAGACACTGACCAACGGACTCGAATGGGCGAGCCCCGCATACGACCAGAGCCGGCGGGTCAACTTCTACGACACCTCCGCGCAGGCCGCGGGCGGCGTCAACTACGCCCGCTACGGAACGAACGACCTGCGGACGCTGGAACTGGGCCTGACCGAGATGCTCGGGCTGCCGAGCAAGGGTGTCGACCTGCTTGCGACCTCCAGCGGCATGGCCTCCTACCAGGTCATCGAAAGCCTGCTGCTGCGCCACGTCGTCGAACCGGGAGACACGGTCGTCTGCGCGCCGTACATCTATTTCGAGGCCGCTGAGCAGTTGGAGGGGCTGCGGTTCCTGCGGCATGTCCGAGCCGGGGACTACGACGCCGACACCCTGATCCGAACCGTCGAGGAGCACGACGCCAAGGTCCTGTTCGCCGATCCGGTGAACAACGTGGCCGGCCTGCCCGTCGTGGACCTGCGCCGGCTCGCGGAGCGCACCGCGAACAGGGACGGCTGGGCCGACCGCTGGTTGGTGATCGACGGAACCATGGTCTCGGGCGCGCTGGACGTCTTCGACCTGTTCCGCGAGCCGGGACATCCACGGGTCCTCTACTACGAGAGTGCCAGCAAATACGCCCAGTTCGGACTCGACCTGCAGATGGCAGGGGTCTGCGTGGTGCCCAGCGATCTCGCGGCCGCCGCCAGGACGATCAGGCGCAACACGGGCACCATCCTTTATCCGGACGCCATCGCCCGCTTCCCGCGGGCCGGCCGCGACGCCTACCTGGCCCGCATGGTCCGGATGTCGGCCGGCGCCCGCGTCATGGCCGACGTCCTGAGCGCCGACTCCCGGATCGCCCAGCAGATCCACATCGGCTGCGTCGACGACTGGGCCGAGCGCGGCTGGGCGCACGGCGGTGCGGTCCTGACGGTGGAGTTCCGGCGCGCCGGCCTGAACAACCGGGACGGTCTGGAAGCAGTCATCGAGCGGATGCTGGCCAACGCCCGCACGCGCGGGGTGCCGCTCGTCAAAGGTCTCAGCTTCGGTTTCTCGACGACCCGCGTGTCCGCGGCCTCTGCCATGGCGCAGGGATCGGACCCCTTCCTGCGGTTCTCCGTCGGGACAGGCGGCCCCGCGGAGGTCCGGCAGCAGGCCGCGGCCGCGGCCGACGCCATATCGGAGTACCTGCGCCGGTTCGGCGGCAGCATGGAAGGAGCGTGAGTCACACGTGAAGAAACTGCTGGTCGTCGGCTTGGACGGCGCCACATTCGACGTCATGGACCCCTATGTGAGGGAGCACCCGGACGGAGCTCTGGCGAACCTGTACGCATCGGGCACGGTGCGCACGCTGGAATCCACCCTGCCCTTCTTCACGGGTCCCGCGTGGACGACGTGCATGACGGGTCTCCGGCCCGACCAGCACGGCGTGTACCACTGGCGCGGTCGCTTCGACGCGGAACGCGGAAGCCGTCCGCTGGTTTCGACCCGCCACCTCGAAGAGGCGTTCCTCTGGTGGTACGTGCAACAGCAGGGCGGCCGGGTGTCGGTGACGAACTTCCCCATGGCGTACCCGGCCCCGCCCACCGAGGGCGTGTTCGTGTGCGGCACGCTGTCGCTGGAGGACGCGCCGGGACAGACCTGGCCGCCGCAACTTGCGCAGCGGCTGAAGGGACAGGTCCCCGGCTACCGGTACGAGATCGAGAAGGGGCTCTCGTTCGTCGACCGTCCGGCCGAACTCCGCCGGCACATCCTCGAGGTGGGTGGCCATCATCTGACCGCCGCGGTCGATTTCGCGCAGCCGTCCGGAGCCGACCTGGCCGTCCACGTCGTCACGGTGACCGACCGCATGCAGCACTTCTTCTGGGACCATGCGGACGGCTCCGGCAGCGCGGTCCTGGATGCCTACGAGTTCGCGGACGCGGCGCTCGGCCGTCTCCTCACCGAGAACGACTGGGACAACGTGCTGGTGGTCAGCGACCATGGGGCGGGGCCGTCGCGACAGGTGTTCCAGACCGACGAGTGGCTCGTCGAGCGCGGCTGGGCACGGCCTCACGACAACGGTTCCGAAGTGGACATGCGCACGTCCTGGGCCTACGCCGGTGAAGAGCCGGAGATCGCCGTATACATCAACCGGGAGGACCGGCAGGGGTACGGCGTTCCGGCCGAGCAGTACCCGCAGTTCCTGCGGCAGCTCCGCGACGGGCTGACCGAGGTGCGCGTACCGGACACCGGCCGGCCGGTGTTCCGCCGGGTCATTGTGGCGGAGGACATCTACGACGGCCCCCACCGGGACCTGGGCCCCGATCTCATCCTCGTGCCCGCCGAG
Organism: Streptomyces sp. NPDC059785; assembly: GCF_042732375.1. Taxonomy (NCBI): domain Bacteria; kingdom Bacillati; phylum Actinomycetota; class Actinomycetes; order Kitasatosporales; family Streptomycetaceae; genus Streptomyces; species Streptomyces sp. NPDC059785. Next base: position 160,255 of record NZ_JBHWHV010000008.1, on the reverse strand, counting down.
GGCATCCATCCCCGGCCGGGACTGCCGGGGCGACTCTTCACGGAGCCCGGCGGGCTCATCAGCGGTCACCGGATCGACGGTGTCTTCCTCGCCCACGGTGTGGATTTCCCGCACTCGCCGGACCGTACGGCACATCGTGCGCTCGACATGGCCGAGGTCTTCTCGGTGCTGTGCGCGGCGCAGGGGATACCCGTTCCCGGAGGCATCCCCCTGAGCCCGCTCCTCGCGGAACTCGGTGTGCGGCACACCGTCGACACGGGTCTGCACTGGCCCGACCAGGTCGACGGGGCGCCCGCCCAGCAGGCGGAGTCGCCCGACATGCTGCGCCGCCTCGCCGAGATGGGGTACCTGTGATGCGCGGCGGGGTGATCCGGCACGCGACCGGAGACGACCGGGCCGCGGCCCTGCGCCGTCTAGCGGCGGAGGAACCTGCCGCGACGTGGCTCGATCCCCGTGTCTGTCGGAAGAACCCCCTGCTGGGCGTCCGCCTCCGGCGCAGTGTTCTGATGCGCTGCTACAACGGCGACTACCACACCGACGTGTTCGAGGAGGAGCGCCTCGCAGCACGGATCGCGAGCGGCGCGGAACGCGTGCTGTTCTGGGGCCCACCGGACGATGTGGCCCGTGCCGCGGAGCTGTTCCGGACGGACGGCTGCCCCGACGACGCCGTTCTGGACGGGCTGTCTCTCGGTACGCACACCACGCTGCCCGGCGGCGAGCTCTACGGGCCCGGTCACATCGAGGTCGCCCGCACCGGCAGCACCCAGTCCGACTCGGCCGGCGCGGCGGCGGCCATCATGTGGGATCTGGGCCGCGTCCTCGCGGGTGCACGTCCGGGCGAAACTTTCCACACCATCTCCTGTGTGCCGCGCAACCGGCCCTCCGCTCCGGGCATCCCCGGCGGGGCGGCCATCCATCGCCTGCACACGCGGGCGATCGGATCGCGTCACTGGGGCATCGCACCGTTCTACGTGATGGCCGGAGGAGTGCTGGAGGTTCTCGACTACCGCGAGCTGAGCCTGGATGACGAGGCCGTGCCCGGCGGCTTCGCCTCCGGCGGCCCGGTGTACGTGAGCGACGCCGCCTCCGCGGACCTGGTGACGGGTCTGTGCGAACTGAACGGTTTCAGCGTGGACGTCCGTACGCGGACGGCGGCCCCCCTCGCGCTGAAGCAGCCACAGGCCCCGCGGTCGTCCGCCGCGACGAGTTCTCCCCACGGCCCCCGTGCGGTGCACGTCGACGTGGAAGACCCGCTGCCCGCCCTGGCCGATGCCGCCGTCGGCCGGGGTGAGGCCTGCACGGTGGCGGTGTGCGATCTGAGCGACGAGCGGTCCGTAGCGGCACAGAAGACTCTGCTCGGGCAAGGATTCCGGTTGACGTACATCAGTCCACCGAAGGCCGTTGCCCGACAGGACGGCGCTACCGCGCCACAGCGGGTTCCCCTGCGCGGCGGCTTCTGCCGAATTCGTACCGGTGCTCCGCCGATCCCCCCGTACTACCTGGAGCGCGGACCGTTGTCCGACGCCGAGAAGAACCTCGCCTCGCAGTACCGGGACATCTTCGATGCCTGGAGAAGGGATGCCAACAGCCGTGTCTGAAACCGAGATCACCCCTGCCCGGCCGACCTCGGTCCCGCCGACGCTTCCGGGGAACGTCATGCGCGAGGCGGTATCCGCCGTACTGGCCGTACACCTGCCGCAGGAGGAGCGCGGGATACCCCCGTTCGACCTCGTCGGCCCGCAGTCGACGAATCTGGAAAGCATGGGTCTGGACAGCCTGTTGATCGCCGAGATCATCGTGGAACTGGAGGAGCGTCTCGGCACACTGCTCGAACTCCGCTCCGGCACGCGGCTGGAAACCCTCGCGGACCTCTGGGCCGCACTCGGTCCGGCGGAACCGGCATGACCAGCGGAACGGCTCGGGCCGTCCCCACGGTCCTGCGGGAGGCGGACCACGTCGTCGGCTGGAGCGAGCTGAGGCGGCGGTCCGACGATCTCCGGAGACGGCTGGAAGAAGCCCGCCCGACCGCCGTCGCGGCCAGGGTGCCCGGCGGACTGGCTCTGGTGACCCTGCTCCTCGCTGCTCGCGGTATGGACACCAACGTACTGATCACCGGTTCCGGGGCCCAGGACACGACCCTGGCCTCCTTGGGTATGGACGTCGTGGTGGAACCGGCGGATGCCCCGGCCGGGTTCACCGTCCGGCGGCTGTCCGGCCCGGCGGCTTCCGCGCCCAAGGCCGACGGCTCCGGACTGTGGTTGCTGTCGTCCGGTACGACGGGTGAGCCGAAGCCGACGCACTGGCCGTGGCCCAGGCTCGCGACCGGTGAGTGGGGCAGCGGCCGGGAGCACTGGGCGATCGGCTACGCCTCGCACAGCTTCGCCGGTGTCTCGGCCACCTGCCAGGCTCTCGGCCGGGCGGCCGGTATCGAGTTCGTCCGTCCGGCGGAGCTGGCTTCGCCCCCGCCGGACGCCGTTCCGCTGACGGTCGCGGCGGCCACTCCGTCCTTCTGGCGGCGGGCCGCCATCGCGACGCAGGACACGGATCGGTTCCGGCAGGTGGACACGGTGACGCTCGGCGGCGAGCCGGCTGACGCGTCGTTGCTGCGCCTGTTGCGGGAGATCGTCACGCCCCGGCGGATCAAGCAGATCTTCGGCACGACCGAGTTGGGAACCGTCATCCACACCACCGACGGGCGCGCGGGTCTGCCCGAGGCCCTGCGTGGCGTCCGGCTCCCAGGAGGTGCCGCCTTCGACGTCCGCGACGAACGGCTGTCGGTGTCCCTCGCCCCGGGCGCCCCCTACGTCGAGACCGGGGACCTGGTGCGCATCGCCGACGGCCGCGTGCACATCGTGGGCCGGGACGGGGTGTTCGTGAACGTCGGCGGTCTGAAGGCGAACCCCTACCGTGTCGCACAGGTCCTGCAACAGCACACATCGGTGCTGGCCGCGCGGGCCTTCGGGCTGCGCAGCCCGCTCCTCGGCCAAGTGGTCGCCGCGGACGTAGTGGTGCGGGACCGTCGCGATCCCCCCACGGTGATCCGTGAGCTCAAGCGGTACGCCACCGACCTGCTGGAGGCCCACGAGCGTCCGCAGCGGATCAGGCTCGTCGAAAGCCTGGCAGTCGCCGAATCCGGAAAGGTCCAGCTGTGAGTTCCTCATCGGCCCACGGAACCGTCTTCGTCACCGGTGCCTCGCGTGGCATCGGCCTGGACATCAGCCGGGCCTTGTTGCGGGACGGCTATGACGTGGTGGCGGTGGCCAGGAAACGTACCGACGCCTACGAAGAGCTGGCCTCGCAATACGGACGTCGTGCCGATTTCCTCGCGGCCGATCTCGGCTCCCGGGATGGCTTGGACGCCGTGGCCCGTCGCATCCGGTCCTGTCCTGACACGTACGGACTGGTCAACAACGCGGCTGTGGCCTTCACCGGTCTGCATGCCGGCCTCCCGCGCACGGGAATGGAATCCATGCTCGCCGTCAACCTCATGGCGCCCATGGTGTTGAGCCAGGCCGCGATCAAGGCCATGATGCGGGCCCGCACAGGGCGGATCGTGAGCATCAGTTCCGTCTGCGCACAACGGCCCTATCGCGGCCTCGGCACGTACAGCGCCACCAAGGCCGCGTTGGAGGGATTCACACGTGTTCTGGCGGCGGAGGCCGGCCGCTGGGGCATCACCGCCAACTGTGTGGCCCCGGGCTTCATCGACACCGACATGAGCGAAGGACTCGACGACGAGTCACGCCGCCGCATCCAGCGGCGTTCCATGCTGCCGCACGAGACGTCGGCGGCCGATGTCGCCGCCGCCGTTTCCTTCCTGCTGTCGCCTGCGGCGGCAGCGATGACGGCGGAAGTGCTCCGCGTCGACGGCGGAGCGGCGGCATAAGCGGACATGAGAAAGGTCCATAAGCATGCGCATTCATTTCCTGGTACTTGCCTACGAGCGTCCGAAAGGGCTGGAGAGCCTGCTCGCGAGCATCCGGGCTCAGCGCGATCACTCGGGGACGATGGACATCACCGTGCTGGACAACGCGTCACGGCCTGAGCAGAGCACGCTCCTTCAGGCCACGTGTCTGGCTCACGAGGCCCGGTACGTGCGCAGTCCTGAGAACGTGTTCATGCAGGGCAAACGGCTGCTGGAGGACCTCGTACTCGACGAGGGGCGCGTCCCGGACGTCGTCGTCCACCTTGATGACGACGTCATCCTCGAACCGGGCTGGGTGAGCCGGACCACCGAGGTGCTCCGGGCCGGCCGCCACGCGGCATGCGGCTCCGTGGAGCACTGGCAGGGCGAGCTCGTCTACAGCGGCCAGCGGGAGCTGAAATTCACCGAGTTGTCCGCGACCAGCGGCCCGCCGGTGCGCTGCTGGGAGTGGGAGTGGCAGCGGGTGGGGCGCGAGACCGGCACCGTCGCGGTCGAGTTCGCCGGTCACCGCGCCATGGCCGTGCTGGGTGAGGTGGCCCGGGACCTGCGGCACGACACCGCGTACCGGATCGGTGGTGAGGATCTCGACTACAGCTTGGAGCTGCGTCAGCTCGATGGCCGTTCCCTCGCCATCGCCACGTCCGCCGTCATCCAGCATCGGGCGCACGGTGAGAAGGACGCACCCGGTTTCCGGACTGCGGACAATGTCATCTCCTCCTGGCGGCACTTCTACGGCAAGTGGGGGTTCCTGCGGGCGAACGCGTGCAGCGAGGCGGACATGACACTCGCCGAGTTCGTCGAGGCCGTGACCGGCCACGGGTCGGGAACATGACGGGCGGTCGCTGGGCGGCCGTGCTGTTCGACCTCGACGACACGCTGATCGACTACTCGTCGGCGGCGGCCGTCGAGCGGCAGCGCGTGACGGAACTGGTGCTCCCGCATGTGCCCGAAGGGGCTCTGCCCGAGTTCCAGGCCCGGTTCCGGGATCACCTGGCACGCCATCACGTCGAGGTGGACACCGGTCGCGTACCCGTGGCCGAGTACCGTGAGCGCCGGCTGCGCCACGCACTGCGGCCCTGGCGGGCGCCTTCGCCGGAGTTGTGTGCGGCCGTCGCCCGCTGCGCCGATGCGACGGCCGCGGAGGTGCGACTCGTCGAGGGCGTCACCGAGGCGCTGCGGTCCCTGCGCGCCGCCGGTGTCCGCATCGGCATCGTCACCAACGGCCCCGCCACCATCCAATCCGGCAAGTGCGCCAGGCTCGGCCTGGCCGAGGCCGTGGACACCGTCGTCACCTCTCAGGACGTCCGGCGCACCAAACCGGATCGGGCCGCGTTTCACGAAGCCTTGCGCCGTCTGGGGGTGCCGCCCGGCCGGTCCGTCGTGGTCGGCGATTCCTGGGAGAACGACGTACTGGGCGGTCTGCGCGCCGGCCTCGGCAGAGCCGTGCACATCGGCTGTCCGCACTCCTGCCGTCTCACGGCTCCCGGGCTGCTGGGACGGCTGCCCCGCGTCGATCACGGACTACTCGCCTTGCTGGAGGTACCCCATGCCGAACGCTGACCGGACCGAATCCGGGACCGCGAGCGCAGAGGCCGTACCGGTCCTGCGACCCATGCGCATATGCCTCGTCTCGCCCGCCTATCCGCCCATGGTCGGCGGCATCGGCCGCAACACCTGGGACCTTGCCCGTGGTCTGGTGGCTCGCGGCCACGAAGTGGTCGTGCTCGTCGCCTGCGACCGCAGACCCGCGGACGCGGAGTCCGGGACGGTACGGAAGAACCTCACCGTCCACTGGCTGGAGGACGGGCCGCGAGGCGCGGGACCGCTTGGATCGCTGCCCGGCATGAGCGATCTGAGGCGAAGCGTGCGGGTACGCAGGACGCTCGCCCTCCTGCAAGCCCGACGGCCGTTCGACGTCGTCGAATTCGCGAGCTGGAGGGCCCTGGGTGCGGTGCACTCGCTGCGAAAGGTGGCCCCGCAGCTACTGCGCGCCACGACCGGCATCGCGCAGGTCCCGAAGGAAGAGGGTCACTGGCGTGACCGGGCCCGTGACCAGCTCGGCCGTTGGGTGCTGGGCAGTGCGGAGCGGATCTGTCTCGTGAACAGCGACGTGGTCGTCGCCCCCACCACCAGCCACCTGGAACACCTGCCGGAGCGGCTCCGCCGGAGCACCGCGATCATGCCCTTCGGCGTCGCCGTGCCCACCGGCCGCCCAAGGCGCTCGGGCGGCACCGTGCTGTTCGTCGGACGGCTCAGCGGCCGCAAGGGCTTCGACCTCTTCGCGGAGGCGGCCGGCCTGCTGCTCGCCGGAACCCCGGCGGCGCGGATCGTTCTGGTCGGCCACGATCTCGCGGACGCCAACGGCAGCGCCTGGGAACGGTACGGGGCAGCACTGAAGCGCCGGTACGGCGACCGCGTCGACTGGCGCCCGGAGGTCACGGAGGAGCAACTGGACGAGCTGTACTGGACCAGCGACGTCTGCGCCATGCCTTCCCGGTACGAGTCGTTCGGGCTGGTTTTCGCCGAGGCCAACCTGCGGGGCCTGCCCGTGGTCGCCTGGGACACGGGGTTCGCGCGCGAGGTGGGGGGAGAGTCCGCCGTCCTCGTCCCCTGCTGGGACGTCCAGGCGTACGCCCGCGCGTTGCGCGACACCCTGGAGGCGACGGCCGACGGCCGCATGGACGGTGAGGCCATCCGGGCGGTCGCCGAGGAGCGCTACGGGGTGGATCGATGGGTCCAGCGCACCGAGGCGCTCTACGCGCGCACCGCGGCGGTCTCGAACGAGGGGCCCCACCATCCGACACCAGCGAAGGGCACGTGAATGCTCAAGGAATTCTTCTTCGTCACCGGCGCCCCGCGCAGCGGAACCACGTATGTGAGTGACTGGCTGACACAGCTGGAAGACGCCTACTGCGTCCACGAGGTGCTCGCGGATCTCAGGCACCGCTCTCCGGAGGAGGCCCTGGCCGCGCTCGAGGTGTACGCCAGGTCGGGGGCCGACCGGCTCGACAAGGTCAGGCAACGTGAGTTCCTCGCCTGGCCGAGCCAGGGCCTGGAGACCCCTGTCCCCGGGCTCGTGGGCTGGAAGGAACCGGTGACATGGGAGCGCGGCGGTCTGTCCGCCGTCCCGGAACCCCTTGGTACTCTGCTGCGTCGGCACTGCGAAAAAGCCATGGTGACCGTCCGTCATCCGTTCGACGTGGTCGCCTCCGGCCGCCGCCGGGAGGCCACCACCAGCAACTGGCGTCCCCTGTCCGTGGCGGAACACTGTGCCTTCTGGCTCAGCACCCTCGATGTGATCCGTGACCTGAAGGCCCAGGGAACAGAGGTCCTCGTCCTGCACTGGGAGAGTCTTCTGGCCGACCCCGGCAGCAGCGCCGTGCGCATGGGCGAGCTGCTGAACCGTACGCTCCTCGCGTTCGACGGATACGAGCGTGAACCGGAGGAGCTGAGCTCCATGCGAGCCTGCGTGGACCCGCAACGCGGCCTCTCCGGTCACGCCTCCCGCCGGTATCTCACAGAGACGGACCGGCAGGAGATCAGCCTCCTCCTGTCGGTCGAGGCGGCCGAACTCGGATACGAGGTTTCAGGCACCTGATTCACTGCCGCTCCGCGGCTACAGCAGGCGAGAATCCGACCGCGACGCGCGGGGTCCGCTCCGGAGTGCCCGGAGCGGACCCGCTCTCCACTCGGTTCAGGCCGCCGATGCGCAGATCTCCGCCAGCCGCAGGCTCTCCCCCACCGCCCGCGGGATGTCCGCGACCGGGAACAGCGTGTGCCGTACGGTGCGTTCGGCGTCGACGATCAGGATCAGGCGTTTGTGGCGCAGGCGGCCCGCGGCGTGGAAGACCGGGAGTCGCAGGGCCGCCGCCAGGCGGTGTCCGGCGTCGGAGAGCAGCGGGTACGGGATACTTTCGGCCCGAGTGAACTCCGCTTGTTCGTGCGGGAGTTGCGTACTGATCCCGCGCAGCGCCACGCCCGCCCGCCGGAAGTCGGGCCAGGCGTCACGGAAGAGCCGGTTCTCCAGGGTGCAGCCGGCGGCACCGGGGACCGGGCCCCACTCCGTACCCGTGCCGGGGTAGGTGAAGAGCACGGTCGCGGGGGTGCCCGGCGGGATGAGGGGCACGCCGGAGCCGTCCGTGCCGGGCAGGTCGGCGCCGTCCGTGCCGGGTAGGTCGGAGCCGGCCGTGCCGGACAGGTCGGCGCCGTCCGTACCAGGCAGGCCGGAGCCGTCCACACCGGAGACGCCGGAGCCGTCCGTGCCGGGCGGGGCGAGGCCTGGCGTCCCGGGCAGGTCGAGGCCGTCCGGCAGGCGGGTGCCGACCAGGCCGTGCACCCGGGCGTGTTCGGCTCCGTCCTCCGCGGCCGTGGCCGTGAGGGTGCCGTTGCCGAGCACCCACCGGTCGCCCCAGTCCTGCATGGCGACGAGCACCGGGAGCAGCGCGGAACCGGCGTCGGTGAGCAGGTACTCGTACCGCACCGGTCGCCGCTGGTAGAGGCTGCGGCGCAGCACCCCATGGGCGACGAGCCTGCCGAGGCGTTCGGTGAGGACCTTGCGGGAGAGGCCGAGTTCGGCGGCGAGCGCGTCGAAGCGTACGTGTCCGCGGGCGACCTCGCGCAGCACCAGCACGTTCCACCAGTCGCCCAGGATCACGGCGGCCTGGGCGATGCCGCAGGTCTCGTCAGCGTTGTGCATCCTCATGGGTCCATAGTAGGTTCCTTTTCGGAACTCACTTTGTTTCTGAGTGAAACTTAACAGCGAGGAGGAGCCGCGTGCCCATCGTCATCAGCCGGGTCGTCGGACGCGAGATCATCGACAGCCGGGGCAACCCCACCGTCGAGGTCGACGTCGAACTCTCGGACGGATCGCTCGGCCGCGCGGCCGTGCCCTCCGGCGCCTCCACCGGAGCGCGCGAGGCCGTGGAGCTGCGGGACGGCGACCCCACCCGCTTCCACGGCAAGGGCGTACGGCGCGCCGTGGACGCCGTCAACGACGCCATCTCCGACGCCGTGACCGGCCTGTCCGCCGACGACCAGGCGACCGTCGACGCGGCACTGATCGCGCTCGACGGCACGGCGGACAAGGCGCGCCTCGGCGCGAACGCGGTCCTGGGCGTCTCGCTCGCCACCGCCAAAGCCGCCGCGGCCTCGCACCGCCTGCCGCTCTACCGCTACGTCGGCGGGGTCGACGCCCGCCTGCTCCCGGTCCCGATGATGAACATCGTCAACGGCGGTGCGCACGCCGACAATCCGCTGGACTTCCAGGAGTTCATGATCGCACCGATCGGCGCGTCGACCTTCGCGGAGGCCGTCCGGATGGGCTCGGAGGTCTTCCACACCTTGCGCGGGGACCTGATCGCCGCCGGCCACAGCGTGAACGTCGGCGACGAGGGCGGCTTCGCGCCCGACCTGCGCACCGCCGAGGAGGCGCTCGACTTCGTCGTCCACGCCATCGAGCGCACCGGCTACAAGCCCGGCACCGACTTCACCCTCGTCATGGACCCGGCGACCTCGGAGTTCTTCCACGACGGGGTCTACGACTACGCGGGCGAAGGCGTCCGCCGCACCCCCGCCGAGCACGCCGACCACCTCGCCGCACTGGTCGACCGCTACCCCGTCGCCTCCGTCGAGGACCCGATGGCCGAGGACGACCACGACGGCTGGCGCGACCTGACCGCCCGGCTCGGCAAGCGCGTGCAGCTCACCGGGGACGACGTCTTCTGCACCAACGAGTCCCTGCTGCGGGCCGGCATCCGCGACGGCGTCGCCAACTCGATCCTGGTCAAGGTCAACCAGATCGGCACCCTCACCGAGACCCTGGCCACGGTCGCCACCGCCCATCGCGCCGGCTACACCGTCGTCATGTCCCACCGCTCCGGCGAGACCGAGGACACCACGATCGCCGACCTCGCCGTCGCCACCGGCTGCGGCCAGATCAAGACGGGTTCCCTGTCCCGTTCGGACCGCACGGCCAAGTACAACCAGCTCGTGCGGATCGAGGAGGAGCTGGGGGCGCAGGCGCGGTACGCGGGGGCGGAGGCGCTGGGGTTGCGGCGTTGACGCCGGGTGCCTGCTTGTCCCCTCGGTACCGCCGCGCTCTCGTCAGCCGAGGGGTGGCGCTCGCGCTCACCGACACCCCCGGCGAACCCCAGGAACGCCGTCCAGGCACCCGGGGCGAGGGAGCGGAGGGCGCGCCATGTCTTTGGAGTCCCGCACGTGAACGACGTGCGCGCCGGCGGCCGCTTCCACTGCCCGACTGCCGGGTCGTCATACGGTCTGGTAGGACAGGGGTATGCGGGAGCACTCGGCTCAGGAAGCCATCGACCTATTCCTCTCGGCCTTCAACGCCTCCTCCGACACCTACGTGACCGAGCTTCTGAGCCAGGCGCTCACCTCGGACGTCGTGTTCTGGGGACCCTTCGGCCGCAACCAGGGCATCGAGACGGTGGAGCGGTTCGTACTGGAGATGCGTCAGCACCCGTCCGGGCCCGGCATCATGAGCCGGTGCTCAGAGGTGGACGCCCCCAGCGAGTGGGCCCGGTATCAGTGGGCCCTCCGTACGCCCGAAGGCGGTCCGCAGCTGCGGGGGACGGACGTGGTTCACCTGCGGGCCGGGAGGATCGACCAGATGATCGTCTTCGCCGGTGACCTGGAGCCCTCGTCCCCGGCTGTCCCAGGCCCCGGACGGTGACCGAGAACGAGAGATGCGGTCCGTTCTGGGACGTCCTGGCCGGCCGGGCACCGCTGCCGGCCGCGGCCAAGACGCTTGGCTGGAAGCTGATCTCGGTCGATCCCGGGCAGGGAACCATCGAGGTGGCCTTCCAGGCCACGGAGGACTTCCTCAACCCCGCGGGAGTCGTCCAGGGCGGATTCCTGGCCGCCATGCTCGACGACACGCTGGGCCCGGCGCTCGTGGCGACCCTGCCCGACGGCCAGTTCGCCCCCACCCTGGACCTGCACGTGCAGTACCTGCGCCCGGCCCGGCCGGGCCGGCTCGTCGGACACGGCCGGGTCGTCCACCGCGGCAACGAAGTCTGTTTCCTGTCCGGTGAGTTGTTGGCCCCCGACGGCAAGCCGGTCGCGGTGGCCACGGCGACGGCACGCATCAGGCCGCTGCCCGGCCGTTCGGCGAGCCCGTCGCCGTGAAGGTCATCATGAGCCCGTTGTTCAACCGGTCCCTTGAACGGCCAGCCCCACGAAGGCTGCCCAGGCACCACGGCCAACGGCCAGCCCGGGGCGGGTGATGTCCTTGGAGTCTCGTACGTGGACAAGGTCAGGGCGAGCGGCTATCTCGACGCACTGGCCACCCTCACCACTGCTGTACGTGCTCTTGACCCAAGTCAGGTCCGTCGTGCCCTTCATAGCGCTCCCAACAACCCCTCAACGAAGGCCATCGACTCCCGTGGAGTGAGAGCCTGAGCCCGGATGATCCCATACTGCGCTTCCAGTTCCCGTACTGGTGTCCGTTCCGTGTACAGGGAACTGCTCTTCTGTACCTCCGCGTACGCAATGCGCTGTCCCGCTCCGGTCTCGATCAGCGTGAACGGCCCCGCGAGACCCGCGTGATCCTCCCTCTGCAACGGCATTACTTGGACCTCAACGTTGCGGTTCTGCCCGATGAGCAGGACCTGCTCAAGTTGCCCACGGTGGATGTCGGCGCCTCCGATGGGGCGGCGCAAAGCAGTCTCTTCGATGACGAAGCTCATCAGCGGTGCAGGCCACCGCGAGAAGATCTCCTGTCTGAGCATCCGAGCGACGACCCTCTGCTCAATCGTCTCCTCGTCCAAGAGCGGTCGACGCATCTTGAACACCGCACGTGCGTAGTCCTCTGTCTGCAAGAGGCCGTTGATCAAGTGGGTGTCGTACACGTGCAGCTCAACCGCCTCCGCCTCCAGCCGCGCCGCATCCCGGAAGAACGCCGGGAACTGCGCCCGAGCCACCTCTTCCTTCATCTCACCCAGGACCCCGCCCGCGTCCAACAGCTCGTCCGCCGCGTCGATGAACCGAGGCGGAGGCACCCGCTTCCCCTGCTCGTACGCCGCGATCGTCGACGGCGAATAGCCGGTACGCCGCCCGAACTCGACCCGCTCCAACCCGGCCCGCACCCGGAACCGCTTCAGTTGCCGACCGAACACCCGGAGGATGCCCGCTCCCGGCACCGCCGACCCGGCCGCCTCCGCCTCGTTGTCGGGACCCATCGCATCACCGGGCCCCCGCACCATCTCACTCACCCGCTCGCTCACCTCTCTCACTCGCCCGCTGCCACTGACGCTAGAAAGCCCGAGGTCACGACACCGGCGAACGCCGAAAATTCACCGATACAAGTCCCGCCACCGCCCACCCATGACCCCGGTGAGTCTGGTGAAGTCGGTGACTCAGGCGGCGCGCTCTCGATGGCGGCGACAGTCCCGGCACAGAGCGTCCGGATCGTGCGTACGGATGCCACGGTCGCAGCCGTCGCAGTTGGTCATCGGCGCCGGCTTTTCCGGGACCGCCTCGCGGGGCGGCGCCACCGGCAACGGCGGCGGCAGCAACGTACGCAGGCGGTGTTCCAGGAAGCGGGCCGGGTGGTGGATCGGCGTGCCTTCGGGCGGGAGCCCCGCCGTCAGCGTGCGCGCGATCTGGTCCGGTGTCGCGTCACGCCCGAGCCAGGCCTCGACTCCAGGCACCAGCCGGTGCACGTCCCGTACGGACAGCAGCAGCCGGGCGTCCGCGAGGCGCAAACGCGCCAGCAGGTCAGCCGCCCCCGGAGCCGCCGACTCACTCCCCACCGACGGCACAGGCGTCCGCGTCGGCTTCGGCGTCGGCACGTGCACCGACGCCTGAACCGGAGCCGGAGCCGGAACGGGAACGGGAACGGGAGCCGACGCACGTGCAGAGCCCCGCACCGGCGCCCGTACCGCCGCAGTCGCCCCCGGCCGGTCTACGAAGACCGTACGCGTCGCGATCCGCCCACCTCCGAGCAGCACCTTGCGACGCAGCAGATAGCCAGCCGCCTCCAGCTCCCGCAACGCCCGCGCGATCGTCACCTCTCCTTCCGGGAAGCGCGCCGCCAGCGTCTTGATGGTGACCGAGGCCCCGTCCGGCAGTGACTGGATGTGGACACCGAGACCGATGGCGACAGCGGAAAGACCGGGGTGTTGGGCGAGGTGATTGCCGACGACCGTGTAGCGCTCGGTGTGGCGATGCCGTACGTGAAGGACGCCCGCCCTGGGCGCGTCCGGAGGGAGCGCGAGAGGGTCGGGCAACGTGTGCGCGGGCAGGGCCGCGTTAGACTGCGGATCAGCCATGGGGAAGCCGCTTACTTCCTACTTGGTCAGGCCCTCGTCGGGATTGCCGTCCTGCCGGGGGCCGTTTCTGTGTGTGGTTGTGTGCGGCGACCGTACCCCACCCGTACGGCTGCTCGACGCCTCCGGCACTCGAACGAGTGACGCACCAAATCGCGACGTACAGGCGGGGTTTGGTGCGGTCGGTAGTTTCCCCAAGGCATTAGAAGAACGTCGCGCGTCACCGGGTCGCGGAACCCCGCGTCCCGGTCACGGCGTCCACGTCCCGCTACCAACTCCCCCGCCTCCGCCCGGATACCGCCCGCACCGCCTACACCTCGCACACACCCGTACCGCCTCCGCCTACAGGGCTCCGCTGTGTGCGCGTCACCCCTGTTCCGCCGCTGGAACGACCCGGCACCGTGGGTGCCATGACCAGCAAGTCCTTCCCGACCGCGACGACGGCCGCCACCTCTTACGACGGTTCCGAAGTCGGCGCTACGAACCGTGAGTTCGCGATGCGCTTCAGCTCCACGCCCCGCGGAGCGCGTCTCGCCCGCCGTCTGGTGTCGCACCGCCTGGACGCGTGGGGGCACGGCTACGGCTCCGCCGCCAACGAGTGCCTGACGCTCGTCACCGCCGAACTCGCCGCCAACGCGGTGCGCCACGGCCACGTACCGGGACGGGACTTCGCCGTACGGCTCATCGCGACGGGCCGGACATTGCGCGTGGAGGTGGCCGACACCCGCGCCGAGCGGCTGCCGCTGCTGTCCCTGCGCGAGCCGCCCGGCGAGGCCGAGTCCGGCCGGGGGCTGATGCTCGTGGCGGCGCTGGCGGACCGGTGGGGCGCGGTGCCACGGACGGAGGGACCCGGGAAGACCGTGTGGGCGGAATGGGACCGCCCGCCCGCCGACCCGGTCGCCTGACGCCGCCCTGTACTCGCACCATGTCGCCCGGCCGACCACGATCGCGGCCTGAGACCATCGAGCCTATGGGCAAGCACAGCCGTCCCGGGCCGCCGAACCAGCCGTCGCGCGCGCTCCCGCGCGTCGATGCCGACGACCCGCTCGCCGCGTACACCAAGCGGCGCCGTCCCCCGATGGACCAGTACCGGCGTCACCGGCCGCTGCACGGCGGTGCCGGCCACTGTCGGCCCGAGGAGCCCAGGGCCCTGGAGGAGTGGGACGGTTTCGGCTACGTCCCTGTCGGCACTGCCCCCGACCTCGCAGCAGCCACTGCCTGGGCTCACGGGCTCGACTCCCGCGAATCGACCGATCAGGAGTAGGGCCTCGCGCAGACGACCGCCCAGCTCTTCGCGGGCCTTCTGAACGCGTGAGGAGTGGTGCAGTGGCACGGAACCGGCTTTCATCAGCCCCGGGTATTCGGCCTTCGCTGCCGCAGTACCGTTCCGCTTTGCGGCCTCCGGGCGGTTCAGTTCTTGCGGGCCTCGGGCGGTTCAGCTCTTGGTGAGTGTGATGTCCCGCTCCCGGTCCGCGTGGAAGTGCGGCAGTGGGAGGCCGGACGTGGTGCGCAGTTCCATCAGGGTGGCCTCGACGTGGGCCTTGCCCGGCTTGTAGCGGTTCTTCTCGGGGCGGTCCGAGTTGGCCCAGCGGCGCAGGGTGCCGTCGCAGACCGCGCGGGTGCCGCCGACGCCGTGCTTGACCCGGAGGTCGCCCTGCGCGAGGGACGAGCTGACGTAGACGACGCCGGTGGTGTGCGAGCAGCGGTAGGTGCCGGTCAGGGTGATGGTGCCGTCCGGGGCGATGCGGCCCACCGGGTCGACGGTGACCGACTCGCGCGGGGCGGCGGCGGTCCGGGCGGCGGGCGCGGTGAGCAGGAGCAGCGCGGCACCGGCCGCCGCGCCGGCGGACCGGCGCAGGGACGTGACGTACATGGGTGACACGGGCACGGAAGTACCTCCTGGAGTGCGGAACGGGGAACGGGATACGGAAGGAATATCCAGGGGTACCGGGCCGCCCGGCCGGGGGCCGTGAACGTCACCCCATCGGTGGCGAGTCCGGGGGCGCGGTGTGACTTCTCGCGACAGACCGGACCTGTCGCTGCCCGTGCCGTCGGGCGGGGGCCCCGCACCGTCGCGGGCGCGTCCGGGTGTTGTCCGCGTGTTGTCACGCTTCTCGGCCGGAGGTTCCGATGAGTTCGCGCCGGGAGGATGGTCTACCCATGCGAGGCGACGACAGCGCCGCCGGCCAGTTCATCGCATCCGAGCTTCCGACGCGGAGGTGTGCCATGTGTTCCCACCAGTCCTCGGGTTCCCGCCAGTCCTCGGACCGTTCCGGCCGTGCGGCCGCCCACATCGTCGCCGCCCACCCCGAGCAGGGCTGGAGCCTGCGCTGCGACGGCGTGATCGTCTTCGACGACACCGGGGAACTGTTCCCCGACGGCAGCGTGGTGGCTCCGCACCGGGTCCCCGCCGACCAGCTCGCCGTCGCCGCGTGACCTCGGCCCGCTACGGCAGCACGGCGAAGCCGTCGAGTTCGACCAGGGCCCGCTCGTCCCAGAGGCGGACGACACCCACGACCGCCATCGCCGGATAGTCTCGGCCCGCCAACTGCCGCCAGACAACGCCGAGTTCGCGGACGCACCTGCGGTACTCCCCGACATCGGTGGCGTAGACGGTGACGCGGGCCAGGTCGGCCGGTGTCCCGCCCGCCGCCCGCAGCGCGGCCAGCAAATTCCCGAGCGCCGTCGCGAACTGTTCCGGCAGGGTCTCCCCCACCACCTTGCCCCCGGCGTCCAGCGCGGTCTGCCCGGCCAGGAAGACGACACGGCCGCCCGTCGCCACCACCACGTGCGAGAAGCCGGTGGGCGGCGCCAGTTCCGGCGGATTCACGCGCTCGGCCGTCATACGTCCTCCGCGTTCCCGGCCCCGATCCCGGCCCCGATCCCGGCCCCGGCCCCGTAGCCGGTCCTGTCACCGTCCGCGGCACCGCCACGATCCCCTTCGCCGTCTCCGGCCCCGTCGCCGCCCGCGGCCCCGTCGCCGTCTCCGACCCCGTCGCCATCGCCGCCCGCGGCCCCGTCGCCGTCCGCGGCCCCGTCGCCGTCGCCGCCCGCGGCCCCGTCGCCGTCCACGGCCCCGTCGCCATCGCCGTCCACGGCCCCGTCGCCGTCCGCGGCCCCGTCCTCCGCCTGCGCGTCGGCCGCCTTGTACAGCTCCCGCGCGATGACCTCCCGCTGGATCTCGCTCGCCCCCTCGTAGATGCGCGGTGCGCGTACCTCGCGGTAGAGGTGTTCCAGGAGGTGGCCGCGGCGCAGGGCGCGGGCGCCGTGCAGCTGGACCGCCGCGTCGACCACGTACTGCGCGGTCTCGGTGGCGAGGAGTTTCGCCATCGCCGCCCGCCGGGGCACGTCCGGGTCGCCCGCGTCGTACGCGGCCGCCGCCGCGAGGACCATCAGCCGGGCCGCCTCCGTGCGCAACGCCATCTCGGCGACCTGGTGGGCCACCGTTTGCAGGTCCCGCAGCCGGCCGCCGAACGCCTCGCGCCGGGACGTGTGCGCGAGCGTCGCGTCCAGCGCCGCCTGGGCCATGCCGACCGCGAAGGCGCCCACGCTCGGCCGGAAGAGGTTGAGGGTGTGCATGGCGACCCGGAAACCCCGGCCTGTCTCCCCGAGGACGTCGTCGGGCGTCACGGGTACGGCGTCGAAGCGGAGCGCTCCGACGGGGTGCGGGGCGAGCAGGTCGAGGGGGGTGCCGGTGAGGCCCGGCCGGTCGGCGGGGACGAGGAAGGCGGTGACACCGCGGGCGCCCGGCTCCGGGCCGGTGCGCGCGAAGACCGTGTAGAAGTCGGCCTCGGGGGCGTTGGAGATCCAGCACTTCTCCCCGGTGAGCCGCCAGCCGCCGGAGCCACGGGAGCCACCGGAAACGCCGGAAGCGCCAGGGCCGACGGGCTCGGCCCGCAGTGCCAGGGCCGCCGCGTCGGAGCCCGCGCCAGGCTCGCTCAGCGCGAACGCGGCGACGGTGGTGCCGTCGCGTACCCCGGGCAGCCAGCGGGCTCGCTGGGCGTCGGTGCCGTACGCGTGCACCGGGTGGGCGCCGAGGCCCTGGAGGGCGAGCGCGGTCTCGGCCTCGGTGCAGACCCGGGCCAGGGACTCGCGCATCAGGCACAGGTCGAGCGCGCCCGAGGTGAACAGGCGCGAGAGCAGGCCGAGTTCACCGAGGGCGGTGAGCAGCGGGCGGTTGACCCGGCCGGCCCCGGCGCCACCCTCCAGGGGCCGCAGCCGCTCCACCGCGAGGACGCGCAGCTCAGCACACCAGCGCTCCTGCCGGGGGTCGAGCACGAACGCCGGGGACGCCGCGGGCGCCGGGGCCGCCGAGGGTTCCGCAGACACTGCGAACGCCGCCGGCGCCGCGGACTCCGAGGCCGCCGCGGACACCGCCGACGCGGCGGGCTCCGAGACCGCCGCAGGCTCCGCGGCCTCCGAGGCCGCAGCGGACTTCGCGGTGTCCGCGGCGGAGGCCTGGGCCGCCGAAGACGCCGAGGACGCCGCGGGCTTCACGGGCTTCACGGACGCGGCGGACGCGGCGGACGCGGCTGAGGATGCCGAGGACTTTGCGGACGCCGAGGACGCCGAGGACGCCGGGGCCGCCGAGGACTCCGCAGACACTGCGAACGCCGCCGGCGCCGCGGACTCCGGGGGCTCCGTGGGCTCCGTGGGCTCCGAAGTCGTCGCGGACACCGCCGATGCCGCGGACTCCGAGGCCGCCGCAGACCCCGCAGACCCCCTCATCTCCGGAAACGCCATCTCAGCCGCCCCCTCTCCCCCCGGGCCGCCGCACGGCAATATCGCGGCCCGTTGACTGTCGTCACCAACACGATACGCTCGCCCTACGCTCCTCGTGCGAGCCCACCACCACAAGGGGGCGAACCGCCATGGACCCCAGAGACGACCGGCCGGCGCCGTACACGGCCCACGTCGACGCCTTCCCGCGCGACCACCTCCCGCCCGCCGAACAGTGGCCCCGACTCACAGCAGAACTGCCCGAGTTGAGGTATCCCGCCCGCCTCAACGCCGCCGTCGAGCTGCTGGACCGCACGGTGGAGCGGTACGGCGCGCGGCGGCCGGTGTTCCGTACGGGAAGCGGCGACGTGTGGTCGTACGGGCTGCTGCGGGAGCGGGTCGACCGGATCGCCCATGTGCTGACCGGGGAGCTGGGTGTCGTACCGGGCAACCGGGTGCTGCTGCGCGGGCCGACCACCCCGTGGCTGGCCGCGTGCTGGCTGGCGGTGCTGAAGGCGGGCGCGGTCGCCGTCACGGTGCTGGCCCAGCAGCGTCCGCACGAGCTGGGCACGATGTGCGCGATGGCCCGCGTGAGCCACGCGCTGTGCGACGCACGCTCGGTGGACGATCTGGTCGCGGCGGAGACGCCCGGGCTGCGGATCACGGCGTACGGCGGTGACGGGCCCGGTGATCTGCTGCGGCGCGCGGCGGACGCGCCCGCCGGGCCGTACCCGGCCGCCGACACCGCCGCCGACGACGTGGCGCTGATCGCGTTCACCTCCGGCACCACCGGGCGGCCCAAGGGGTGCATGCACTTCCACCGTGACGTGCTGGCCATAGCGGACACGTTCTCGCGGCACATACTGAAGCCGCGTGCGGACGACGTGTTCGCCGGGAGTCCGCCGCTGGGGTTCACCTTCGGGCTCGGCGGGCTCGTGATCTTCCCGCTGCGGGCCGGCGCCGCCTCGCTGCTGCTCGAACGGTCCGGCCCCCGCGAGCTCCTGCCCGCGCTCGCCGAGCACCGGGTGTCGGTGCTGTTCACCGCGCCGACCGCGTACCGCGCGATGCTCGACGAACTGGACCGGTACGACACCGCCTCGCTGCGCCGCT
The DNA here is from genome assembly GCF_042732375.1 of Streptomyces sp. NPDC059785. NCBI lineage: Bacteria > Bacillati > Actinomycetota > Actinomycetes > Kitasatosporales > Streptomycetaceae > Streptomyces > Streptomyces sp. NPDC059785. The sequence continues at coordinate 141,214 of NZ_JBHWHV010000008.1, read as the reverse complement.
GCGTGTCGGCCGGGGAGAACCTGCCCGCCGCCACCTGGCACGCCTGGCACGAGCGCACCGGCATGGCGATCATCAACGGCATCGGCGCCACCGAACTGCTGCACATCTTCATCTCCGCGGCCGACGACGCCGTACGGCCCGGCACGACGGGGGTCCCGGTGCCGGGGTGGCACGCGCGGGTGACGGACGCCTCGGGCGCGCCGGTGCCCGACGGGGTGCCCGGGCTGCTCGCGGTGCGCGGTCCGGTCGGCTGCCGCTACCTCGCCGACCCGCGGCAGCGGGAGTACGTACGCGACGGCTGGAATTTCACCGGTGACACCTATGTGCGGGAGCCTGACGGCTACTTCCGGTACGTGGCCCGCGCCGACGACATGATCGTCTCGGCCGGGTACAACATCGCGGGGCCCGAGGTCGAGGACGCGCTGCTGCGCCATCCGGACGTGGCCGAGACGGCGGTGGTGGGGCGAGACGACGCGGAGCGCGGGCAGGTGGCGGTGGCGTACGTGGTGACGCGGGCGGGCGCGGACCGGGACGCGGACGCGCTGCGCGCCTTCGTCACCTCCGAGCTGGCGCCCTACAAGTGTCCCCGGGAGTTCGTCTTCCTCGACGCGCTGCCGCGCACGGCGACGGGCAAACTCCAGCGCTTCCGGCTGCGCACGGAGGGCGGACGGCCGCACGCGGAAGGCGGACGGCCGCGCATGGAGAGCGGACCGCCGCGCACGGAGAGCGGACCGCCGCGCACGGAAGGCGGACGGCTGCCCGGCAGCAGGCAGGGCGGGCAAGTATCCGGCCCACAGGGCGAGCGCGGACCCGACGGCGGGCAGGTACCCGGCCCGCGGGGCGAGCGCGTGCCCGACGGCAGGCAGGAATGAGCTGAGACCGTTCCAGGACCCCTAAAATGATCATCGTGTCCGAGCAGCACGCCCCCCGGTCCCTCATCGTCACCTTCTACGGCGCCTACGGCCGCTTCGTGGACGGTCCGGTGCCCGTCGCCGAGCTGATCCGGCTCCTCGCCGCGGTCGGCGTCGACGCGCCCTCCGTACGGTCGTCGGTGTCGCGGCTCAAACGGCGGGGGCTGCTGGTGCCGGAGCGGACGGCCGGGGGCTCGGCCGGGTACGCGCTGCCGCCGCACGCCCGCCAGCTCCTCGACGACGGCGACCGGCGCGTGTACGCGGCGGCGGCACCGGCCCGCGAGGAGGGCTGGGTCCTCGCGGTGTTCTCCGTACCGGAGTCGCAGCGGCAGAAGCGGCACGTGCTGCGCTCACGCCTCGCCGGGCTCGGCTTCGGCGCGGCGGCCCCGGGCGTGTGGGTGGCACCGGCGCGCCTGTACGAGGAGACCCGGCACGCGTTGCAGCGGCTCGGGCTCGACACGTACGTGGACCTGTTCCGCGGCGAGCACCTGGGGTTCGCGCCGACCGCCGAGGCGGTCGGGCGCTGGTGGGACCTGGCGGCCATCGCCAAGCAGCACGAGGCGTTCCTCGACCGGCACGCGCGCGTGCTGCGCGCCTGGGAGGAGCGCGCGGACACCCCGCCCGAGGAGGCGTACCGCGACTATCTGCTCGCCCTCGACTCCTGGCGCCATCTGCCGTACGCCGATCCGGGGCTCCCGGCGGAGCTGCTGCCCGGGGACTGGGCGGGGGTGCGGTCGGCCGCGGTCTTCCGGGCGCTGCACGGGCGGCTGCGGGACGCCGGGGCGCTCTTCGCGGGGGTCCCGCCGCTCCATGGCCCCGTCACTCCGTGATCCCGCCGCTTCGTCGTCCCGTCACTCCGTGATCCCGCCGCTTCGTCGTCCCGTGAGTGCCCAAGGTGACGACGGGAACACCTTGTGAAACGTGAGACCGGTCACATAGCGGGGCGCTAAGGAAACCCTCAGGTTGTTCAACCCGTCTTCTCAGATTTCTTACCTAGCGTTCCGACGCATGAGTCTCATGCGCAATCTGAACCGGGCGCTCACCGCCACCACGGGCCTCCAGGTGCGTAAGGCCGCTCCGGCCGCACCTGTGACGTCCGCCAAGCCCAAGCCCGTGGCGGCGAAACCCGGCAAGCGGCCCACGCCGGTGTACCGATGTCCCGCTCCGGAGGAGCTGGCGACGGACCGGTTGCTTCGGCAACCGGTCTTCATCATGTCACCCGTGCGTTCGGGCTCCACCCTGCTGCGCATGCTGCTCAACGCCCATTCGCGACTGCACTCCCCGCACGAGACGCACATCCGCCGCCTGGAGGTGGACTACGGCAGCAAGCTGGCACAGCGCGCCATGAGCGCCCTCGACCTGGAGCGCGGCGACCTGGAGCATCTGCTGTGGGACCGGGTCCTGCACCGCGAGCTGACGAAGTCCGGCAAGGACTTCCTGGTCGAGAAGACGCCGAGCAACGCGTTCGTCTACCGGCGGATCAAGGACTGCTGGCCCGACGCCCGCTTCGTCTTCCTGCTGCGCCACCCCGTCTCCATCGCCCAGTCCTGGCACGAGGGCGACCCCGACAAGCGCAGCTACGAGGAGGCCGCCGCCGACGCGCTGCGCTACATGAAGGCCGTCGACAACGCGCGCAAGGGACTCACCGGCGGCCACACCGTGCGCTACGAGGAGATCACCGCCGACCCGGAGAAGGAGATGCGGCGCCTGTGCGCGTTCCTCGGCGTCGACTTCGAACCGGCCATGCTCGACTACGGCAAGCGCGACGACTCCCAGGTGGTCAAGGGGCTCGGCGACTGGCGCGACAAGATCCGCACCGGCTCCGTGCAGGCGGGCCGAGCGCTGCCCGGCGACGACGACATCCCCCCGTTGTTGCGCCCGATGTGCGAGGCATGGGGTTACACCTCGTGAAGCCGCACGCCGAGATAGCGGAGGTGTGGCCGCGCGACGGCCGCATCCGGCTCGTGGGGCACATCCACGGGCGCACCGTCCGGGCCGGTGAGGACTGGCGGCTGCTGCTGGTCCGCCGCGCCCGCGCCGACCAGCGGCTGCGGTACGCGGCACGGCTCGCGGGCGACCGGTTCGAGAGCGAGCTGCCCATCGTTGACCTCACGACCGAGGACCCGGCCGCGCTCGAGGAGTGGGACATCCACCTCACCGACGGCGAGGTGGAGCTGCGCGCGGGCCGGCAGCTCGACGACATCCGCGGCAAGAAGAAGATCATGGTCTTCCCGGAACAGCGCACGGGGACCCTCCGCGTCCGCCCGTACTACACGGTCAAGGACAACCTGTCCCTGGAGTGCCGCACGCAGACCCAGGGGGGCGGCGCATGACGGACCGTCACCCCCTGCCGAAGGTGCGTTACCTGCTCCTGCACGCGTACGGCCGCGGCGGCACCATCCGCACGGTGATGAACCAGGCCAACTCCCTCGTCGCGGCGGGCTGGAGCGTCGAGCTGGTGAGCGCGGTGCGCCGCCGCGACGACGTGCAGTTCCCGCTGGACCCCAGGGTGGAGGTCTCCACGGTCGTCGATCTGCGCGAGGACGCCCACACCCCGCGGAGCGGTCTGCTGGGAAAGCTGCGCGACCGGCGCCGCGGCAAGCAGTTGGAGGCCCCCGCCAAGCACATCCCCGAGGGCGAGTTCGGCTACCGGTACTTCAACCGCTACGTCGAGGACCGGCTGATCGCGTATCTGCGTTCGCTGACCGACGGCGTCCTGGTGACCACCCGGCCCGCGCTCAACTTCCTCGCCGCCGAGCACGCCACCGGCGGGGTGGTCAGGATCGCCCAGGAGCACATGAACCACGGCACGCACCGGCGCGACGTGCAGCGGCGCATCCAGCAGACCTACCCGCGCTTCGACGCGGTCGCCGTGCTCACCGAGCGGGACCGCGAGGAGTACGCGCAGCTCCTGCCCGGCACCCGTGTGGTGCGCATCCCCAACGCCGTGCACTCGCTCGACCAGGTGCCCGCCTGCCCCCGCGAGTCGAAGGTCGCGGTCGCCGCGGGCCGGCTCGCCCCGCAGAAGGGCTTCGACATGCTGATCCCGGCCTGGGCGAAGCTCGTCGGCGCCCACCCGGACTGGCAGCTCCGCATCTACGGCGGCGGCGAGAAGCGGGCCGAGCTGCGCGCCCTGATCGAGGAGCACCACCTCTACAACCACGTGTTCCTGATGGGCCACACCGACCGGCTCGACGACGAACTCGCCAAGGCGTCGTTCTACGTGCTCAGTTCCCGCTTCGAGGGACTGCCCATGGTGATGATCGAGGCGATGAGCCACGCGCTGCCGGTGGTCAGCTTCGACTGCCCGACCGGGCCCGCGGACGTGCTCACCCACGGCGTGGACGGCCTGCTGGTGCCGCCGGAGGACCCGGACGCGCTCGCCGACGCCATGGGCCGGCTGATGGGCGACGACGGGCTGCGCGAGGAACTGGGCGTCTCCGCCCTCCTCACCGCCTCCTCCTACGGGCCGGACGCCGTGCACCCGCGCTGGGAGGCCCTCTTCACCGAACTCCACGAACAACGGCGCCGCAGCGGTGCCGCGAAAGGACAGCACGCATGACCACCACGTCCAGGGCGCAGGGGGCCACGATCTGGCTCACCGGGCTGCCGAGCGCGGGCAAGACCACGATCGCCCGCATCCTCGCCGGCCGGCTGAGGTCCGAGGGACACCGCGTGGAGGTCCTCGACGGCGACGAGATCCGCCGCTTCCTCTCCGCGGGGCTCGGTTTCTCCCGCGAGGACCGCAACACCAACGTGCAGCGCATCGGCCTGGTCGCCGAGGTGCTCGCCCGCAACGGCGTCCTCACCGTCGTGCCGGTCATCGCCCCGTACGCCGACAGCCGCGAGGCCGTCCGCAAGCGCCACGAGACCAGCGGCACCCCCTACTTCGAGGTGCATGTCGCGACGCCCGTCGAGGTGTGCAGCGAGCGCGACGTGAAGGGCCTGTACGCCCGCCAGGCCGCCGGCATGCTGACCGGTCTGACCGGCGTCGACGACCCGTACGAGCCGCCGCTCGACCCGGCGCTCACGCTGCGGACGCAGGACCAGAGCCCCGAGGAGTCGGCGGCCGCCGTCCACGCCCTGCTGTCGGAGAGGGGGCTCGCATGACCTCCGCGGCCTCCACGGCTTCCACGGCTTCCACGGCCGCCGAGCGGACTTTCGCGCTGTCGCATCTGGATGCGCTGGAGTCCGAGGCGGTGCACATCTTCCGCGAGGTGGCGGGCGAGTTCGAACGGCCGGTGATCCTCTTCTCCGGCGGCAAGGACTCCATCGTCATGCTCCACCTCGCCTTGAAGGCGTTCGCGCCCGCGCCGGTACCGTTCTCGCTGCTGCACGTGGACACCGGACACAACTTCCCCGAGGTCCTGGACTACCGCGACCGTGTGGTCACCGCCCACGGGCTGCGCCTCCATGTGGCCTCCGTCCAGGACTACATCGACCGCGGTGTGCTCCGCGAACGCCCCGACGGCACCCGCAACCCCCTCCAGACCCTCCCCCTCACCGAGAGAATCCAGGCCGAACGCTTCGACGCCGTCTTCGGCGGCGGCCGGCGCGACGAGGAAAAGGCCCGCGCCAAGGAACGCGTCTTCTCCCTGCGCGACGAGTTCTCCCAGTGGGACCCGCGCCGCCAGCGCCCCGAGCTGTGGCAGCTCTACAACGGCCGCCACGCCCCCGGCGAACACGTCCGCGTCTTCCCCCTGTCCAACTGGACCGAACTCGACGTCTGGCAGTACATCGCCCGCGAACACATCGACCTGCCCGGCATCTACTTCGCCCACGAACGCGAAGTCTTCAACCGGAACGGCATGTGGCTGACCGCCGGCGACTGGGGCGGCCCCAAGGACGGCGAGACCGTCGAAAAGCGCCAGGTCCGCTACCGCACCGTGGGCGACATGTCCTGCACCGGCGCCGTCGACTCCGACGCCACCACCCTGGACGCCGTCATCGCCGAGATCGCCGCCTCCCGCCTCACCGAACGCGGCGCCACCCGCGCCGACGACAAGATGAGCGAGGCCGCGATGGAAGACCGCAAGCGCGAGGGGTACTTCTAACCATGACCAGCACCACCACCGTGACCGGTACGGCCACCACCGTGACCAGCACCGCCGTGACCGGCACCGCCACCACCGTGACCGGCGCCGCCGTCGACACCCTGCGGTTCGCGACGGCCGGGTCCGTCGACGACGGCAAGTCCACCCTCGTCGGCCGCCTCCTGCACGACTCCAAGTCGGTCCTCGCCGACCAGCTCGAAGCCGTCGAGCGCGCCTCCGCCAGCCGCGGCCAGGAAGCCCCCGACCTCGCCCTCCTCACCGACGGCCTGCGCGCCGAACGCGAACAGGGCATCACCATCGACGTGGCGTACAGGTACTTCGCCACGCCCCGGCGCCGGTTCATCCTCGCCGACACCCCCGGCCACGTGCAGTACACCCGCAACATGGTCACCGGCGCCTCCACCGCCGACCTCGCCGTCGTCCTGATCGACGCCCGCAACGGGGTGGTCGAGCAGACCCGCAGGCACGCCGCCGTCGCCGCCCTGCTCCGCGTCCCGCACGTCGTCCTCGCCGTCAACAAGATGGACCTCGTGGGATACGAGGAGAAGGACTTCCAGCGCATCGTCGAGGACTTCGCGGGCCATGCCGCCGAGCTCGGCCTGCCCGGGTTCACCGCGATCCCGGTCTCCGCGCTGTGCGGCGACAACGTGGTGGAGCGGTCCGCGCACATGGACTGGTACACCGGCCCGGCGCTGCTGGAGTTCCTGGAGACGGTGGAGGTCGCCGGTGACCCGGACGACGCTCCGGCGCGCTTCCCGGTGCAGTACGTGATCCGGCACGACGGCGTGCGGCACTACGCGGGCCAGCTCGTGTCCGGGCGGCTGCGGGTCGGCGACCGCGTCACCGTCCACCCCTCCGGGCAGACCTCCGAGATCACCGGCATCGACGTGCTCGGCACCGAGGCGGACGTGGCGTACGCGCCGCAGTCGGTGTCCGTGCGGCTGGCCGACGAGCGCGACGTCTCCCGGGGCGACCTGATCACCGCGGGCACGGATGTGCCGTCGCTGAGCCAGGACGTCCGGGCCGCCGTCTGCCATCTCGCCGACCGGCCGCTGCGGGTCGGCGACCGGGTACTGGTCCGGCACACCACGCGCACGGTGAAGGCGATCGTGAAGGACCTCGCGGGCGCGGACGAGCTGACGGCCAACGACCTGGGCTCCGTCACCCTGCGCACCGCCGAGCCGCTGGCGCTCGACGACTACGCGCGGATCCGCCGTACCGGCGCGTTCCTGCTGGTCGACCCGGCGGACGGCGCGACGCTCACCGCGGGCATGGCCGTACTGGACTGACCGCCCGGTGCCCGACGCCCTCAGATTCCGAGCGTGAGCCGGGGCCTGGGGGCGTCCGTGCGTCCGGTGCGCGGGGGCCGGCTGCCCGCCGCGTACGGCTCGGGCCAGGCGACGCCGGGACCCGAGTAGCCCTGTTCGGCCGCCGCGTGCAGCGTCCAGTGCGGGTCGTACAGGTGCGGTCGCGCGAGCGCGCACAGGTCCGTGCGCCCGGCCAGGATCAGGGAGTTGACGTCGTCCCAGGAGGAGATCGCGCCGACGGCGATCACCGGGACGCCGGCCTCGTGGCGGATCCGGTCGGCGAACGGCGTCTGGTAGGAGCGGCCGTACTCGGGGCGCTCATCCGCGACGACCTGCCCGGCCGAGACGTCGACGGCGTCCGCGCCGTGCGCGGCGAAGGCGCGCGCGATCCCGACCGCGTCGTCCCCGGTGGTGCCGCCCTCGGCCCAGTCGGTGGCGGAGATCCGCACGGTCATGGGCCGCTCCTCGGGCCACACGGACCGTACGGCGTCGAAGACCTCCAGCGGGAAACGGAGCCGCCGGGCGAGCGAGCCGCCGTAGGCGTCGGTGCGCCGGTTGGTGAGCGGCGAGAGGAAGCCGGAGAGCAGATAGCCGTGGGCGCAGTGCAGTTCGAGGAGGTCGAAGCCGCAGCGCGCCGCCCGCCAGGCCGCCGCCGCGAACTGCTCGCGCAGATCGGTCAGTTGTGCGCGGGTCAGCTCCCGTGGCGTCCGACCGCCCGGCTTGTACGGGATCGGGGAGGCGGCCACGAGGGGCCAGTTGCCGTCGGGCAGCGGTTCGTCCATGCCCTCCCACATCAGCCGGGTGGAGCCCTTGCGTCCCGAGTGGCCGAGCTGGACGCCGATGGCCGTGCCGGGCGCCCGGGTGTGCACGAAGTCGGTGATCCGCCGCCAGGACTCGGCCTGGGTGTGGGTGTACAGGCCGGTGCAGCCCGGGGTGATCCGGCCCTCGGGGGCCACGCACACCATCTCGGTCATGACCAGTCCGGCCCCGCCCAGCGCCCGCGCGCCCAGGTGCACGAGGTGGAAGTCGCCGGGGACGCCGTCCACCGCCGAGTACATGTCCATCGGGGAGACGACGACCCGGTTGCGCAGGGTCAGTCCGCGCAGCCGGAACGGGGTGAACATCGGGGGCGTGCCCGGCGGGCAGCCGGACTCGCGCTCCACGGCGGCGACGAAGCGCGCGTCGCGCAGCCGCAGGTTGTCGTGGGTGACGCGGCGGCTGCGGGTGAGCAGGTTGAAGGCGAACCGGCGCGAGGGCTGGTCGAGGTAGCGGCCCAGGTTCTCGAACCACTCCAGGCTGGCGCGGGCCGCCCGCTGGGTGGACTCGACCACCGGGCGCCGCTCCGCCTCGTACGCGGCCAGCGCCTCGCCGGTGGTGGGCTGCTCCTCCAGACAGGCGGCGAGGGCGAGGGCGTCCTCGACGGCGAGCTTCGTGCCGGAGCCGATGGAGAAGTGGGCGGTGTGCGCGGCGTCGCCGAGGAGGACGACGTGGCCGTGCGACCAGTGACCGTTGACGACCGTGCGGAAGGTGGTCCAGGCGGAGTTCCCGGCGCGCAGGGCCCGGCCGCCGAGCGCGTCGGTGAAGATCTTGGCGCAGCGCTCGACGGACTCCCGTACGTCCAGGTCCGCGAAGCCCGCCGCCCGCCAGACCTCCTCGCGCATCTCGACGATGACGGTGGAGGCGTCGGCCGCATAGGGGTAGCCGTGGAGTTGCATGACACCGTGCTCGGTCTCGGCGGTCTCGAAGCGGAAGGCGTCGAAGGCGAAGTCGGCGGCGAGCCAGAGGTAGCGGCAGCGGTGCTCCGTGACGGCGGGCCGGAAGTGTTCCGCGTACGTCTCGCGGACCCGGCTGTGCACGCCGTCGGCGGCGATCACCAGGTCGTACGCATCGGCGAGTTCGGCCACGGGCGGCGCCTCGGTGCGGAAGCGCAGCTCGACGCCGAGGGAGCGGCAGCGTTCGTGCAGGATCGCGAGGAGCCGGCGGCGGCCGAGGGCGGCGAAGCCGTGGCCGCCGGAGGTGTGGCGCTCCGAGCGGTGCACGATGTCGATGTCGTCCCAGCGCACGAACTCCTCGCGCAGCGCCGCGTAGACCACCGGGTCGGCGTGTTCGATGCCGCCGAGGGTCTCGTCGGAGAGGACGACGCCGAAGCCGAAGGTGTCGTCGGGCGCGTTGCGCTCCCAGACGGTGATCTCTCGGCCGGGGGCGAGGCGCTTGAGGAGGGCGGCGGCGTAGAGCCCGCCGGGTCCGCCGCCGACGACGGCGATCCGCCGGGCCCGCGCGGCCCGGGCGCCGGGCACGGTCATCGCCCCGGTCACCGTCATCGCCCCCGCCACTTCGGCGGCCGTTTCTGGGTGAAGGCCGCGTGGAACTCCGCGTAGTCCTCGCCGTGCATGAGCAGCGCCTGGGTGGCGGCGTCCAGCTCGACCGCGGCGGCGAGCGGCATGTCGAGTTCGGCGGTCAGCAGGGCCTTGGTCTGGGCGTACGCGAGGGCCGGGCCGGTGGCGAGGCGGCGGGCGAGCGCCTGGGCCGCCTCGTCGACGCGGCCTTCCTCGGTGAGTTCGCTGATGAGTCCGATCCGCTCGGCCTCGGGCGCCCGGACCGGTTCGCCCAGCATCAGCAGCCGGGTGGCGTGGCCGAGGCCGACCACGCGGGGCAGCAGATAGGCGGCGCCCATGTCGCCGCCGGACAGGCCGACGCGGGTGAAGAGGAAGGCGAACCGGGCCGAGGGGTCGGCGACGCGGAAGTCGGCGGCGAGCGCGAGGACGGCGCCGGCGCCCGCGGCGACCCCGTGCACCGCGGCGATCACCGGGAAGGGACACTCGCGCAGGGCCCGTACGACCTGTCCTGTCATCCGGTTGAAGTCGAGGAGCCGGCCGGTGTCCATCTCCAGGGTGGCGCCGATGATGTCGTCGACGTCGCCGCCGGAGCAGAAGCCGCGGCCCTCCCCGGCGAGCACCAGGGCGCGCACGGACTTCTCGCGGGACAGCTCGGCGAGCAGGTCGCGCAGGTCGGCGTAGGCGCCGAAGGTGAGCGCGTTGAGTTTGTCGGGGCGGGCGAGGGTGACCGTCGCGACCCCGTCGGCGATCCGGCACGTCACGTGCCGCCAGTCAAGGGTGCGGGCGGCGGAGCCGGTGAAGGGACTCATGACGTACGGCCTCCTCGGTCGGGGGCGGCGGACGTACGGACTCGGGGGCGCAGGCGGCCCGGTGCGGGCCGCGATGCGTGGCGGACGCGGCTGTGCGTGCCCCCTCACGAAGCTATCACTGGTCTGTGACTGTCGTCACGAGTGCGCGATAAGACCGCGTCCGGACGCGACGTCCCGTGACGGCGTCACGGATCCTCCACAGGGCGGTAACGGCGGGAGCTGCCGGACGGGGGTCCCGCGTTCACTCGGGTAGGCAGCCCGGCGCGGGACGAAGGTCCCGTCCGGTGCCCGCCGAGCGCCCCTGTTCGGCCACGCCGTACCATTCCTATGTTGAAAGCAGGATGACCTGCTGATGAACGGACCCGCCTTGCACGAGCCGCCCCCCGCCGCCGCCTCCTGGCGTATCGCGCTGCCGCACACCGCCGCGGCCGTGCCGGTCGCGCGTGCACTGGTCCGTACGGCGCTGGCCGATCTCGATCACGCGGCGGACAGCGACACGGCGGAGCTGCTGACGGCGGAGCTGGTCGCCAACGCCGTGGAGCACACGGCGGGCGACGGCCCGATAGAGCTGGTCGTGGAGTTGCGGCCGTCCGGCTGTCAGGTCGAGGTGCACGATCCGGACCCGGCGCCGCCCGGGGACCTCACCGTCCCGCACCCGCTCGGCGAACCCGACCCCTGGCAGGAGCACGGGCGCGGGCTGCTGCTCATCCGCACCCTCAGCTCGTCCTGCGGCCACCGCCTCACCGAGACGGGCAAGGCGGTGTGGTTCCGGCTCGCGGCGGTCCCGGCCCAGCGCCGCGCGCCGCGCCCTTCGCTCCCCTAGCCGGTCACGTCGGCAGTCGCCGTCCGGGCGGCCGCCAGCCGTGAGTGACGGCGCCCGTAGCCCGCGTACACCAGCGCTCCCGCCAGCAGGAACCCGGCGAACTGGAGCCAGGTCGTCCAGCCCGTCTCGTACATCAGGTACAGGCAGAAGGCGATGCCGAGCAGCGGTACGACGGGGTAGAGCGGGACGCGGAAGGTGCGGGCGAGGCCCGGCTCGCGGCGGCGCAGCGCGATCACCGCGACGTTGACGACCGCCATGGTGGCCAGCGTGCCGATCGTGGTCAGGTTCACGACCGCGTCGAGCGAGGAGAAGGCCGCCGGGACCGCGAAGACGACCGCGACGACGACGGTGCCCGCGACCGGCGTGGAGGTCTTCGGCGAGACCCGCTCGAAGACGCGCGGCACGAGCCCGTCGCGGGACATGGACATCAGGATGCGGGTCTGCCCGTACATCACCGCGAGGACCACCGAGGCGATGGCGACGACCGCGCCGAAGGCGACGATCCCGCCGCCGACCGCGGAGCCGGTGACCTGGTTGACGACGTAGGACAGCGCAGCGGGACGGCCGCCGACCTCGTCCGCGCCGACGGCACCGATCGCGGCGAGGGCCACGGCGCAGTACAGCAGGGTGACCACGCCGATGCAGATCAGGATGGCGATCGGCACGTTGCGGCGCGGGTTCTTGGCCTCCTCGCCCGCCGTGGTGATCGCGTCGAAGCCGATGTACGAGAAGAAGGCGGCCGTGGTGCCCGCGCCGATGCCGCCGAGCCCGGCCGGCGAGAACGGCGTGAGGTGGCCGTCCTGGAACGCCTTGAAGCCGATCGCGCAGAACACGACGAGGATGGCCAGCTTGAGCACCGCCATGGCCGCGGTCGCCCGCGCGCTCTCGCGCACGCCGCGCACCAGCAGCACGGCGGCCAGCGCGATCACCACGACGGCGGGCAGGTTGACGGCGCCGCCGTCGGCGGGGCCCGCGCAGAGCACGGCGGGCAGCCGCCACCCGGTCAGGCTGTCGAGCAGTTCGTTGACGTACTGGCTCCAGCCGACCGCGACGGCCGACACCGAGACGCCGTACTCCAGGAGCAGGCACCAGCCGACCAGGAAGGCGGTGGACTCGCCGAGACCGGCGTAGGCGAAGGAGTAGGAGGAGCCGGAGACCGGGATGGCGCCGCCCAGCTCCGCGAACGAGAACGCGGTGAACACGCAGGTGATCGCGGCGAGCACGAACGAGACGACGACGGCGGGCCCGGCCTGGGCGACCGAGTCGGAGAGGCCGACGAAGATGCCGGTGCCGACGATGGCGCCGACGCCGAAGCAGACGAGCTGGAAGAGGCCCATGGTCCGCTTCAGACCGTGCCCCTCCAGGTCCGCGCCGGATTCGGCGACGAGGGCGGCGGGGGACTTGACGCGCGGGACGCGCCCGGTGCGGGAACCGGGGCCGGTGCGGGGGCCGGGGCCGGTGGGGACGGCGGACATGCGGGTGGTGCTCATTTCCGGTGGTGCGGGGCGGCCGGGTGGGCCGCGCGACGGGCCGCGGAAGGGGTGGTTCCGGGCCCGTCCAGGATCGTACGGGGTGTGCGGGGCGCGCGCTGCGCGGGAGGGTCTCAGGCGAGGGTCGCGACCAGGACCGCCTTGATGGTGTGCAGCCGGTTCTCCGCCTCGTCGAAGACCACCGAGTGCGCCGACTCGAAGACCTCGTCGGTGACCTCCAGGGAGTCCAGGCCGTGGCTGGCGTGGACCTCCCGGCCGACCTTGGTGCCGAGGTCGTGGAAGGCGGGCAGGCAGTGCAGGAACTTCACATCCGCGTTGCCGGTGGCCCGCAGCACGTCCATGGTCACCGCGTACGGCGCCAGGGCGGTGATCCGCTCGTCCCAGACCTCCTTGGGCTCGCCCATGGAGACCCAGACGTCGGTGGCGACGAAGTCGGCGCCGCGGACACCCTCGGCGACGTCCTCGGTGAGCGTGACGGTGGCGCCGGAGACCTCGGCCAGCTTGCGGGCGCGGGCGACGATCTCGTCCGCCGGCCAGTAGGCGCGCGGGGCGACGATCCGCACGTCCATGCCGAGGAGCGCGCCGGTGACCAGGTAGGAGTTGCCCATGTTGAAGCGGGCGTCGCCGAGGTAGGCGAAGGCGACCGCGTCCAGCGGCTTGTCGGTGTGCTCGGTCATCGTGAGCACGTCGGCGAGCATCTGGGTGGGGTGCCAGTCGTCGGTCAGCCCGTTGTAGACCGGCACACCGGCGTACGCGGCCAGCTCCTCGACACCGGCCTGGCTGTCGCCCCGGTACTGGATCGCGTCGAACATCCGGCCGAGCACCCGCGCGGTGTCCTTCACGGACTCCTTGTGCCCGATCTGCGAGCCGGCCGGGTCGAGGTAGGTGGTGGAGGCACCCTGGTCCGCGGCGGCGACCTCGAAGGCGCAGCGGGTGCGCGTGGAGGTCTTCTCGAAGATCAGCGCGATGTTCCGGCCGCGCAGGTACGGGGTCTCGGTCCCGGCCTTCTTGGCCGCCTTGAGCTCCGCCGCCAGCTCGATCAGACCGCGGAACTCGTCCGCGGTGAGGTCCAGCTCCTTGAGGAAGTGGCGGCCGGCGAGGGCGGTCGGGACTGTCGCCATGGGGGCGCTCCAGGGTTACGAAGACAGGTACCTTTGGAATTATATACGACAACTAACATTTCTATACGGCGTCCCGTTCGACCGGGCAGCTCATACAGCGCGGGCCGCCCCGGCCGCGGCCGAGCTCGCTGCCCGGGATCTCGATGACCTCGACGCCCTGCTTGCGCAGGTGCGTGTTGGTGGTCGCGTTCCGCTCGTAGGCGATGACCACGCCCGGCTCGACGGCCAGCACGTTGCAGCCGTCGTCCCACTGCTCGCGCTCGGCCGCGTGCACGTCCTGGGTGGCGGTCAGCACCCGGATCCGGTCGAGCCCGAGGGCGGCGGCGATGGCGCGGTGCATGTGCTCCGGCGGGTGGTCGGTGACCTTCAGCTCCGTCTCCCCCACGCCCGGCTCGATGGTGTACGAGCGGAGCATGCCGAGCCCCGCGTACTGCGTGAAGACGTCGCCGTCGACCATCGTCATCACGGTGTCCAGATGCATGAAGGCCCGCCGCTTCGGCATGTCGAGGGCGACGATGGTGCGCGCCGAACCGGCCGCGAACAGCTTCAGCGCCAGCTTCTCGACGGCCTGCGGCGCCGTCCGCTCGCTCATCCCGACGAGCACCGCGCCGTTGCCGATCACCAGGACGTCGCCGCCCTCCATGGTGGCCGGGTAGTCCGCCTGCCCCTCGGACCAGAACCGGAACGATTCGTCGCGGAACAGCGGATGGTGCCGGTAGATCGCCTCGAAGTGGACGGTCTCCCGCTGCCGGGCCGGCCAGCGCATGGCGTTGATGGAGACCCCGTCGTAGACCCAGGCGGAGGTGTCCCGGGTGAAGAGGTGGTTGGGCAGCGGGCCGAGCAGGAAGTCGTCGGGCTCCATGGCGTGGAAGCGCACGGAGGACGGCTCCGGGTACCCCTCCAGGTATTCGCGCTTGGTCATGCCGCCGACCAGGACGGCAGCCAGATCCGGGGCGGTCATCGCCTCGAAGGAGGCCCGCAGCGGCCCGGTGGCGAGCGGCCCGTACTCCTTCTCCTCGAAGACCCGGTCCAGGACGAGCGTCCTGGCCTCGGGTATCTCCAGGGCCTCGGAGAGCAGGTCGCCGAAGAGGTGGACGGCGACCCCGCGGTCGCGGAGCACGTCCGCGAAGCCGTCGTGCTCCGCGCGCGCCCGGCGCACCCAAAGCACGTCGTCGAAGAGCAGCGCGTCCTTGTTGCTCGGAGTGAGCCGTTTCAGCTCGAGATCCGGCCGGTGCAGGATGACGCGGCGCAGCCGCCCGGCCTCGGAGTCGACATGGAATCCCATGTCTCCATCCTGGCCAGCCGGCCCCGCGTTCACCCGTCGATCGACGTGAACACCGTCTCCGCCTTCCGTTCTCATCTACTTGACGATAAGACGGGCGGCCGATTATCGTCTTAGTGACGAGAAACGGTCGCGGGTCCGGTCCGCACCGTGACGACGAGGGGGTTGTGTTCCATGGCCGACATCACCCGGCGGCTGGGCTGGCGGCATCTGCGCGGCGCGCCGACCGCCCATGTACGGCACCACCGGTCGGGCCGGCTGGTGCACGACGGGCCGGGCCTCAGCTTCTGGTACCGCGCCCTGCACGCGGCGCTCTCCGAGGTCCCGGTCGACGACCGCGAGCTGGCCATGACGTTCCACGCCCGCACCTCGGACTTCCAGGACGTGGCGGTGCAGGCGACGGTCACCTACCGGATCGGTGACCCCGCCCTCGCGGCCGGCCGCCTCGACTTCTCCGTGGACCCCGACACCGGGGTGTGGCGCGGGGCCCCGCTCGAACAGCTCGGCACCCTGCTGACCGAGACCGCCCAGCAGCACGCCCTCGACGTCCTCGCCCGTACGACGCTGGCCTCCGCCCTGGTGGACGGGGTCGCGGCGGTGCGCGAACGGGTCGCGAGCGGCCTCGCGGCCGAGCCCCGGCTGCCCGCCACCGGCATCGAGGTGGTGGCCGTGCGGGTGGTGGCGCTGCGTCCGGAGCCCGAGGTGGAGCGGGCGCTGCGCACCCCGGCGCGCGAGCAGGTCCAGCAGGAGGCGGACCGGGCGACGTACGAGCGGCGCGCCGTGGCCGTCGAGCGGGAGCGCGCGATCGCCGAGAACGAACTCGCCAGCCGCATCGAACTGGCCCGGCGCGAGGAGCAGTTGGTCGACCAGCGGGGCACCAACGCGCGCCGCGAGGCGGAGGAGAAGGCCGCGGCGGACGCGGTACGGGCCGAGGCGGAGGCGGCCCGTACCGTCCGCCTCGCCGACGCCGAGGCCGCCCGTACGGTACGCCTCGCCGAGGCGGAGGCGACGCGGGCCGTCCGGCTCGCCGGGGCGGAGGCGCAGGCCGCGCGCGAGGTGGGCGAGGCACGGGCCCGCGCCCAGGAAGCCTGGCTGCGCGTACACGCCGACGTCGACGTCCGCACCCTGCACGCCCTGACGGGCACCCGCCTCGCCGAGAACCTGCCCCGCATCGGCAGCGTGACGGTGTCCCCGGACGTGCTGACGGGGCTGCTCACCCGGCTGGGCGGGGCGGAAGCCCTACCGGGCGATGGTCCGGGGGCGGGTGGCGATCCGGGGGCGGGGCCCGGCAGCGGCCCGGGGACAGAGCCCGGCGGCGGCCCGGGGGCGGTCCCAGGGAGCGGTCCCGGAGCCGGGCCGGGCGACGGCCCGGGCAGCGGTCCTGGCGGCCGTCCGGGAGCGGGGCCGGGTGGCGGCCCGGGAGCCGAGCCGGGGCGGCGGGCGTGAGCCTCGCGCCGCGGGTCGTGCTGGTCCACCGCACCACCGAATACGAGGAGCTGGTTGCCCGGCACGGCACGCACGGGCAGGCGGCCTTCTTCCTGTCCTCCCGCGGACGCGACATCGCGGAGGTGGCGGAACGCTCCCGGCGGACCCGGCGGGCCCTCGCCGAGGTCGCCGCCGCCGTCCCGCTCACCTGGCGCCAGGCCACCGTCGAACGCGCCGACCTGGACCGTTTCCTCTTCGCGGCCGAGGACGTCGTGGTGGTGGCGGGCCAGGACGGCCTGGTCGCCAACGTCGCCAAGTACCTGACGGGACAGCCGGTCGTCGGCATCGACACCGACCCCGGGCGCAACGCGGGCGTGCTGGTACGGCACCGGGCCGGTGACGCGGGCGCGCTGATCCGCGCCGCCGCGGCGGGGCGCGGCGCGCGGACCGACGACCTGACCATGGTCGAGGCCGTGGCGGACGACACCCAGCGCCTGCTGGCGCTCAACGAGATCTACCTCGGAGCGGCGGGCCACCAGACGGCCCGCTACCGCCTGGGGCTCGACGGCGACAGGGGAGTCGTCGAGCCCCAGGCCTCGTCCGGCGTCCTGGTGGGGACGGGGACGGGCGCGAGCGGGTGGCTGCGGTCCGTCTGGCAGGAACGGGGCGCGTCCCACCCGCTACCGAGTCCCACGGACGACACGCTGCTGTGGTTCGTCCGCGAGGCATGGCCGTCCCCGGCCACCGGCACCTCCCTGGTCGGCGGCGGCCTGCCGCGCGGCTCCCACCTGCGCCTCACCGTCGAGTCCGACCGCCTGATCGCCTTCGGCGACGGGATGGAGAACGACGCGGTGGAACTTACTTGGGGGCAGACGGTGCGGGTGGGGGTGGCGGAGGGGCGGTTGAGGTTGGTGGTCTAGGGCGTGTTGCGAAAGTCCCGTCGTTCGCCCGAAGGGCGCAACTTTCGCAACACGCCCTGGATCCGCAGGGCCCGGCGGCGCCCCGTCAGGGGCGCGGGGAACTGCGCGACCAGCCACAGCGGCCCCGCAGCCGCCCGACGACCGCCCGGCGGCAGCACCGCCGGCATCCGGCACCACCGCCGCGCGCTAAAGCCGGGGATCCACCGGCTCGGACTCCAGCGCAAGGACCGCGAACACCGCCTCATGCACCCGCCACAACGGCTCCCCCTCCGCGAGCCGGTCCAGCGCCTCGAGCCCGAGCGCGTACTCGCGGATCGCCAGCGACCGCTTGTGGTTCAGGAACCGCCCGCGCAGCCGGGCCAGGTTCTCCGGCCGTGTGTACTCCGCGCCGTAGATGATGCGCAGGTACTCGCGCCCCCGGCACTTGATGCCGGGCTGCACGAGCCGTCCCTGCGGCGAGCGCGCCACCGCGCCCACCGGCTTGACGACCATGCCCTCGCCGCCCCGCCCGGTCATCTCCAGCCACCAGTCGACGCCGGCCTGCACGGACTCCGGGTCGCCGGTGTCCACGTACAGCCGCCGGGTGGTCTGGAGCAGGCCGCTGCCGTCGTGCTCGACGAGCCGGTCGATCAGCGCGAGCTGCTGGTCGTGCGGGAGCGCGGCGAGACTGCGGCCCTGCACGGCGAGGAGCTGGAACGGCGCGAGCCGTACGCCGTCCAGGCCCTGGGTCGGCCAGCAGTAGCGCCGGTACGCCTCCGTGAACGCGGCGGCGTCCACGGCCCGTTCGCGCTGCCTGGCCAGCAGGCCGCCGACGTCGACGCCCCGCGCCGCCGCTCCTTCGAGGGCGGTGAGCACACCGGGGAAGACCGCCCCGGACGCCGCGCCGACCGCCGCGTACTGGGTGCGCAGCAGTCCCGACGCCTTCAGCGACCACGGCATCAGCTCGGCGTCGAGCAGCAGCCAGTCGGTCTCCAGCTCGTCCCACAGCCCCGCCTCGGTGACCGCCGTCCGCAGCCGTCCGAGGATCAGCTCGGTGACCGTGGCGTCGTCGAAGAAGGGGCGGCCGGTGCGCGTGTACAGCGCGCCCGTCGGTCCTCCTGGCTGTCCTGCCGCGCCGCCCCCGGGCCCCGCGGAGCCGACGCCGAACCGCTCGCGTGCCACGCCCGCGTCCCGGCAGACCAGCGCCACCGCGCGCGAACCCATGTGCTTCTCCTCGCACACGACGCGGCCGACACCGTCCTCCAGGTACTGCGCGAACGCCTCGGCCGGGTGCTCCAGGTAGCCCTCGACGTGCGAGGTCGCGGTCGGCGCCATGGTCGGCGGCAGGTACGGCAGCAGCCGCGGGTCCACCGCGAAGCGGCTCATCACCTCGATGGCCGCCGCGGCGTTCTCCTCCCGGACGGCCACCCGTCCCGCGTGCCGTGTCTCGACGGCCCGGCGGCCGTGCACGTCCGCCAGGTCGAGCGGGCGCCCCTCGTGCCCGCCGGGCGCCTCCGAGGCCAGCGGCCTGGCCGGCTCGTACCAGACCCGCTCGGCCGGTACCTCGACCAGCTCGCGCTCCGGCCAGCGCAGCGCGCTCAGCTTGCCGCCGAAGACGGCGCCCGTGTCCAGGCAGATGGTGTTGTTCAGCCAGGTCGCCGTGGGCACCGGGGTGTGTCCGTAGACGACGGCTGCGCGGCCCCGGTAGTCCTCCGCCCACGGGTAGCGCACCGGCAGCCCGAACTCGTCGGTCTCGCCGGTGGTGTCGCCGTAGAGCGCGTGCGAGCGCACCCGGCCCGACGTGCGGCCGTGGTACTTCTCCGGCAGGCCCGCGTGGCAGACGACGAGCCGCCCGCCGTCGAGCACGTAGTGGCTGACCAGCCCGTCCACGAACGTGCGCACCCGGCCGCGGAACTCCTCGCTCTCGCCGTCCAGTTGCGCGACGGTCTCGGCGAGTCCGTGGGTGTGCTGGACCTGGCGGCCCCTGAGGTGGCGGCCGAGCTTCTGCTCGTGGTTGCCGGACACGCACAGGGCGGCGCCCGACTCCACCATGGACATCACCCGGCGCAGCACACCCGGGGTGTCCGGGCCCCGGTCGACGAGGTCGCCGACGAAGACGGCCGTACGGCCCTCGGGGTGCGCGCCGTCCGCGTATCCGAGCTTGCCGAGCAGGGTCTCCAGCTCGGCGCCGCAGCCGTGGACGTCGCCGATGATGTCGAACGGACCGGTGAGGTGCCGCAGGTCGTTGTACCGCTTCTCGGTGCTGACCTCGGCGCGCTCGATCTCCGTCACGCCCCGCAGCACGTGCACCTTGCGGAAGCCCTCGCGCTCCAGGTGGCGCAGCGAGCGGCGCAGTTCGCGGGTGTGGCGCTGGATGACGCGGCGCGGCATGTCGGCGCGGTCGGTGCGCGCCGCGTTGCGCTCGGCGCAGACCTCCTCGGGCACGTCGAGCACGATGGCGATGGGCAGTACGTCGTACTCCTTCGCCAGCTGGATCAGCTGCTTGCGGCTCTCCTGCTGCACGCTGGTCGCGTCCACGACCGTGCGCCGGCCGGCCTCCAGACGCTTGCCGGCTATGTAGTGCAGGACGTCGAAGGCGTCGCGGCTGGCGCTCTGGTCGTTCTCGTCGTCGGCGACCAGGCCCCGGCAGAAGTCGCTGGAGATGACCTCCGTCGGCTTGAAGTGCCGGCGCGCGAACGTGGACTTGCCCGAACCGGACGCCCCGATCAGGACCACGAGGGAGAGGTCGGTGACGGGCAGGACGCGCGCCTTCCCGGTCCCGCCCGTGCCGACTGCCTCGTGCGTGGTGCTTGTCTCGTGCGTGGTGCTTGTCTCGTGCGTCATGCCGCCTTCGCCTCCTTCGGGGTCTTCGTGGTCTTGCTGTTGCCGGTGCTGTTGGTGATCAGCGTGAACGTGGCCATCTGGGTGGGCGGGCCCACCTCGGGGTCGTCCGGGCCGACCGGCGTGAACCGTACGTCGTAGCCGTGCCGTTCGGCGACCGCCGCCGCCCAGGCGCGGAACTCCTCCCGTGTCCACTCGAAGCGGTGGTCGCCGTGGCGCGCGTGGCCCGCCGGGAGGGTCTCCCAGCGCACGTTGTACTCGACGTTCGGCGTCGTCACCAGCACGGTCCCGGGCCGGGCGGAGCCGAAGACGGCGTACTCCAGGGCGGGCAGCCGGGCCAGGTCCACGTGCTCGACCACCTCGCTGAGCACGGCGGCGTCGTACCCCTTGAGCCGGTGGTCGGTGTACGCCAGCGAGCCCTGGAAGAGCTTGACGCGCGCGGCCTGCCGCTCGCCCATGCGGTCGAGCCTGAGCCGCCGCGAGGCGATGGTGAGCGCGCGCATCGACACGTCGACACCGGCTATCTCGGTGTACCGCGCGTCCTTGAGCAGCGCCTGCACCAACTGGCCCTGCCCGCAGCCGAGGTCGAGCACCCGCGTGGCCCCGGCCGCGGACAGCGCGGCGAGGATCGCGTCCCGGCGCCGCACGGCGAGCGGAACGTCGGCCTCGTCGTCGCGCGTACCGGCGGCACCCTCACCGTCGTGCGTACCGGCGGCCTCCGCGCCGGCGGGCGTTCCGGCGGTGGCCCCGCCCTCGGGCGTTTCCGCGGCGTCCGTCACGTCCTCCGCCCCGCCACCGTCCTCCGTCACCGCGTTGTCGATCTCCTCGACCGCGCTGTCGTCGGTCTCGGCCAGCCGGACCAGTTCGAGGCGCTCCATCGCCGCGCGGGTCAGGGACCAGCGGCGCGACAAGTACCGGCTGGTGATCAGCCGCTGCTCCGGGTGGTCCGGCAGCCAGCCCTCGCCGGCCCGCAGCAGCTTGTCGACCTCGTCGGCCGACACCCAGTAGTGCTTGGCGTCGTCGAGCACCGGCAGCAGGACGTAGAGGTGCCGCAGCGCCTCGGCGAGCGTCAGCGCGTCGGACTTCAGCACCAGGCGTACGTAGCGCGAGTCGCCCCACTCCGGGAACGCGGTGTCCAGCGGCACGGCCTCCACGACCACGGTCCAGCCGAGCGGCGTGAACAGCTTGCGCACGAGGTCGGCGCCGCCGCGGGCGGGCAGCGCGGGCACCTCGATCAGCAGGGGCAGCGGCTGCCCGGGCAGGTCGGGGCGTGCGGTGCACTGGCCCTTCATCGCGCTGGAGAAGACGCCGCTGAGCGCGACGGCGAGCAGGGAGGAGGCCGCGTACGGGCGGTCGTTGACGTACTGCGCGAGTGCCGCGTCGGGGGCGCCGCCCCGGCCCTTGCCCTTGCCGCGCCGGACCAGTGCCGCCGCGTCCACCTCGAGCAGCAGCGCGGCCGTGCACCGCTCGGCGGACGCCTCCGGGTAGAGGACGTGCGCCTTGCCGTAGGAGGTGGAGAACGCCTGTGAGTTGTCCGGGTGCTTGTGCAGCAGGAAACCCAGGTCGGTGGCGGGGCGTTCCGGGGTGCCGGTGGTACTGATCGTCAGGAACACGGTGGGTGGCCTCAATGTGCGACATGTGCGACGGAGTCGTCCGAGCTGCCTCAGCCGTGCCGACCGCCGGAACCGTCTCGGCGTACGGGCCGACCCGGCCGGCTTGGCTGTCTGAGCTGCGGTCATCTGCTCTGCGCTCACAACGTACAGAGAACGCGTGAGCGGTACCCGCGATTTTCCGCGGGCCGGACGGCGCCGTCTGCCGGGCCGGCGGACCCATGCCGTGGGCGGTCCGCCGGCTCCGTCGCGGCACCGGCGTTACGAGAGCTGCGACTGGACCTGCGAGGAGATCAGGTCCAGGTGGTCGAGGTCGTCCAGGTCGAGGATCTGGAGGTAGACGCGTTGGCAGCCGATCTCGGCGTAGCGGCCGATCTTGTCGACCACCTCGGCCGGGGAGCCCGCCAGTCCGTTGGCCTTCAGCTCGTCGACCTCACGGCCGATGGCGGCGGCCCGGCGGGCCACCTCGCTGTCGTCCTTGCCGACACAGGCCACGAGCGCGTTCGAGTACACCAGGTCGTCGCCGTCGCGTCCGGACTGCTCGGCCGCCGCGCGCACCCGGCCGAACTGCCGGTCGCTGTCCTCGATCGAGGCGAAGGGCATGTTGAACTCGTCCGCGTACTGTGCGGCGAGCCGCGGCGTGCGCGTCGCACCGTGGCCGCCGATGAGCACGGGCACCTTGCTCTGCGCGGGCTTGGGCAGCGCCGGCGAATCGGTCAGGTCGTAGTAGGTGCCGTGGTGGCTGAAGGTCTTGCCGGGCTCGGTCGCCCACAGCCCCGTGACGATCGCGAGCTGCTCCTCCAGGCGCCCGAACTTCTCCTTCGGGAACGGAATGCCGTACGCCTTGTGCTCCTCCTCGAACCAGCCCGCGCCCAGGCCGAGCTCGACCCGTCCGCCCGACATCTGGTCGACCTGCGCGACCTGGATGGCGAGCACACCGGGGAGCCGGAACGTACCGGCGGTCATGAGGGTGCCGAGCTTGATGCGCTTGGTCTCGCGGGCGAGACCGGCCAGGGTGATCCAGGCATCGGTGGGTCCGGGCAGGCCGTCGGCCGAGCCCATGACGAGATAGTGGTCGGAACGGAAGAAGGCGTCGAAGCCGAGGTCCTCGGTGGCCTTGGCGACCGTGAGAAGAGTGTCGTAGGTCGCGCCCTGCTGCGGTTCGGTGAAGATGCGAAGATCCATGCTCCCATCCTGCACGGTCGGACGCCGGTCGGCCCCATCCGTGCCGTCTCCGCGCCGCGCTCACGCGGTCCACGGTCGGGTGAATATCCGTCCGCCGCCGACGAGGCGCGGTGCGGTTCAGTGACCGGGATCGGCGGCCGTCGTTGGCTCGGACGGAGCCGGACCGCCCGGCGCAGAGGAGGCCGCCGCCATGTCTCAGGAAGCCCAGCCGCACCCCCCGTACCGCGCCGCAGCGCTGCCCGAACGCCGCGCCGCGCCGCACACCACAACTCCCGCCGCGCCGCACACCACAACTCCCGCAGCGCCGCACACCGCATCTGCCGCCGCGCCGCGGTCCGCGTCTCAGGACGAGGCCGAGGCCGAATCCCCGGACCAGGCCGAAGAGGTCACCGAACCGGCCCCCGAGGCGGTGGCCGACCCGTCGTCCCAGACCTTTCTCCAGCGGGGGCTGCTGCACCGGATGGAGGAGCTGATGGCGGCGCTGAACGCGGATCTCGACCAGTTGGACGCGCAGTTGCAGTCCTCCGTCTCCCGGCCGGTGTCCGCGGACGACCGGGACCCGGCCTGACACCGGCCGCCGGCGCCCGGCCGCACCCCTCAGCCGGCCGCGCGGTCCCGCTCCACCACGTCCTGTTCGCGGACCGCCAGCCGCCGCAGCATCTCCAGCACTCTGTCCCGCGACTCGTCCGCCGCGTCGATCGCCTCCATGCACTGCCAGTACCTCCCCTCGTCATCGGCCGCGCAGGCCACGCCCACGAGCGCTATGCCGACCTCGCCGAGCAGGCAGCCCAGATCGAGCAGCGTCTGCCGGGCATCGCCGAGATCGGTGAGCTGGGCGGCCCGCAGATCGCCGACGGCGAGCGACGGCGGGTCCAGGACGCCGCACCCCCGGCCGGCCAGCTCCGTCAGACCCAGGGCTTCGCCCCGTAATTCAGGCGGGCCCGAGACCGCCAGGCGACTGCCTATCGCCTGCGCCAGGGCCTGTGCCTGCCATACCTCCGCCAGGGTGTCCGGCATCTCTGCGCTCCCCGCCAGGGCACGCCTGCTTGTCACGATGAGCTGCATCGCGTCCATGCGCTGCCCCCGTCTCTCTCCCGACGCGCTTTCGCACGTTCTCCCGAACTCCCTTGTTCACTACCCAGAGTGAAGGCGGTCGAGACGAAAAGCCAGAGGTAGTCCGAAATCTGTGGACAACAGTTTGAGTGTGGACAACTTCGTAACTACATAGAGTGACTGTCGGAATTGTCGTCGGCACGTGGCAGACGCACGACGGACGTACCGCGGACGTATGCCGGAGGCACGGTGCACGGACGGCGGGAGCCCGAGCGGAGGCGTTGCTTCCTGGTCAGGGCCCGTCCGGCACCGGGAACCGGCGCTCGTTCCGGTCGATCTTCGCGTCGAGCGCCGCGAGCGGATCGACGCCGAGCACCTGGCAGAGCTGGAGCAGATAGGCGAGCACGTCGGCCACTTCGTCGGCCACGCGCGGGGCGGTGTCCGGATCGTCCATCACCCGCGCCGACTCCTCGGGAGTCAACCACTGGAAGATCTCCACGAGTTCGGACGCCTCCACGCTGAGGGCGGCGACCAGGTTCTTGGGGGTGTGGTACGGCTGCCAGTTCCGGGCGGCCGCGAACTCGGCCAGCCGGCGCTGCAACATCGCGACGTCCAGTTCCTTCACGCCCTCAGGTCTATCACCGCCTCCGCACCGCGCCCCGCCGCCCTGCGGACCGCCATCCAGGAGAGCGCGCCGGCTGCGCCGCCGGAACCGGCGCGCTCACACCCCCAGTTCCACCACCGTCGCCCCCTCCACGTCCGCCAGGCCCGACGCGTCGCTCACCGCCGCCGCCAGCCGGAGGTGCCCCCGCTCGCACATCCGCGCCGCCAGCCGCAGCAGTTCCGCCGACTGCCGCGGGTCCAGACAGTGGTCGAACCCGTCGGCGACCACCGTCAGCGCCTGCAACGCGTCCGGCACCTCGCCCGCCCGGTCGATCTCCAGCACACCGGGACCGGTGAGCAGCACCAGGGCCAGGGCGAGGTACCGCAGCTCCCCGTCCCCGAGCAGCCGCAGATCCGTACGGCGGCCGTCGCCGCGGTCGAGCAGTCCGCGCAGCGCGCCGTCGGGCAGCCGCTCGGCCAGGAGGTCGTCGGCCGGACCCGCGCATCCGGCGCGGACCGCCGCCATCAGCAGCCCGTGCCGTCGCGCGCACTCCGCGCGGGTGCGCCACAGCACGTCGGCGAGGTTGCCGCAGTCCCGCAGCAGCCGGCCGCCGCCGAACCGCACGGGCGTCCGCATGGCCGCCGGGCGCGGATCACAGGCGAAGACGGAGCGCAACGCGACCACCATCTGCTCGGCGGCGGCGAGCACCTGGCGCTGGCCCGCGGTCTTGCCCGCGACCCGCAGCGGCAGCAGCGCGGTGCCGAGGCGGTCGTCGGGCAGCGGCCCCCGGGTCACCGGGGACGTCCCCGCCGTGTGCCAGGCCGCCTGGACGACCGGCCGCCCCGGGTCCCGCAGCGCGGTCTCCAGCAGGACGAGCCCGCCCGCCGTCAACCGTTCGCCGACGATGCGCAGTTCGGGGTCGGCCTGCACCGCGATGTCGAGCCGTACCGGCCCCTCGGGTCCGTCGGCCGTGCAGCCGATGCGGAAGCCGCGCCGCCGCTGGGCGTCCGGGCGGGCCCCTTCGGGCACGCAGGACAGCGGATCGGGGAACACCTCGGCGAGACCGGCTCCCGCGCCGAGCCGGGCCAGCGCCTCGTACGCCCGCAGGGCGGTGGACTTGCCGCTGCCGCTGGGGCCGGTGAGGAAGGTCAGCGGGGTCAGTTCGACGGTCCGCCCGCGGTGTCCGGCGAAGGCGGAGAGCCGCAGTTGCGTGACGGCGGGGCGGTCGGAACTCGGCTCGGGGACCTGCGCCCGCTCGGGGACCTGCGCCTGCTCCGGGCGCGGTCCGGGTACCGGCGCCCCCTCCTCGCCCCGGCCGGACATCGCCGCCGCTGCCGGGCGCGGTTGCGGTACGGCGCCCTCCCGGGGGCTCGGCCCGGAGGCGCCCGGCCGGTCGGGGCGCGCCTCCGCGTCCGCGCACACAGAAGACGTATGGGGCACAGGGGGCACGAGCGACACGGGCGACACGAGAGACAGAGGCGACAAGAAGGACGCGTTCATAGGCCGGACGGTAGGACTCGGCCGTCAGGCGAACCGTTTCGCCGCAGGGGCCTTCCTACGATCGGGGGATCGCGCCCGGTCGATCCCGTTCGCCCGGCCGGTGCACCGGTCCGATCACCCGACCAGGACGGCCCCCTACGCCTCTCACGCTTCACTTGCCACCCAGGGCCCTCAGGGGCCCGGGGTGCCCGCGCCCTCCATCAGGCCGCGCACCTCGGTCCCCGGCGGCGCCAGCAGGAACACGTTCCGGTCGACCCGGTGCATCCCGCTCGCCAGACCGAAGACAACGCCCGTACTGAAGTCCAGTACGCGCTTGGCGACTTCGGTCTCCGCGCTCGTCAGGTCGAGCAGCACCGGTATGCCCGCCATCAGCGTCTCGGCGACCTCGCGGGCGTCCGCGAAGACGTTGACACGCAGGACCACGAAACGGCGCCGGGCCTCGGTCGCCGCTTCGGGCAGCGCCCGGTGGCCGACGGACGAGGGCCATGCGTCCCGGCCGCGCAACGGAACGACCTGGGCGAGCCCTTCCCACTGTTCATCGGTGACGTCGTGGCTGTTCACTGGCCATCCCCGTCCTGGCTCGCACTGGTTGTCTGCACCGGTCAATTCTTACGCATGGTCACCCGTTCGGCCGAACAGCGACACGGTCAGCGACCGCTTCTGCCTGGAGTGGCACCCAGTTCCCCCGGGATCGGGCACTCAGTGTCACCCCGGTACGGCGGTGTTAGTTTCCCGGCATGAGCGAGACATCCCGCCGGGGCCCCTCGGCCGGGGCGGCCTCTCCCCGGCCGCCGATGCGAGACGCCCTGGTCGCGGCAGCCTTCCGGCTCTTCCTGGAGCGGGGTTACGAGCGGACTACGGTGGACGACATCGTGGCGCTCGCCGGGGTCGGACGGCGCTCGTTCTTCCGGTACTTCCCGTCGAAGGAGGACGTGGTCTTCCCCGACCACGAACGCTGCCTCGCCGAGATGAAGGAGTTCCTCGACGCGGACCCCGGCGACGACCACGGCGCGGACCGCGGCCCGGACGACCCGGTCCGGCGGGTGTGCGACGCGGCCCGGCTCGTGCTGCGGATGTACGCCGAGAACCCGACCTTCTCCGTGCAGCGCTACCGGCTGACCAAGCAGGTGCCGGGGCTGCGCGCGTACGAACTCTCCGTGGTCTGGCGGTACGAGCGCGCCCTCGCCGACCATCTGCGCGGCCGCTTCCGCGACCGCCCCGACGGCATCCTGCACGCCGACGTGATCGCCGCCGCCGTGGTCGCGGCCCACAACAACGCCCTGCGCTCCTGGCTCCGGGCGGACGGCAGGGGCGACGCGGACGCCGAGGTGGACCGGGCGCTGGCGTACGTACGCCGCAGCTTCGGCGAAGCGGCGCCGGCCGACGGCCCGGCGGCCGGCGCGGAAGCGGCCGACGCGGAAGCGGCCGACGCGGAAGCGGCCGACGCGGAAGCGGCCGACGCGGGGACGGCCGAGACGGCGACGGGCCCGGGTGCGGGACAGGCCGCCGAGGACATCGTGGTCGTCGTCTCCCGTCGCGGGGCACCGATGTGGCGGGTCGTCAGGGAGATCGAGGCGGCCTGGTCCGACGGCTGATCGCAGCCGCCCGGACCTTCGGGAAGATGCCGCCGGGCATCGCGGGGTACCGAGTGCCTTTACTGCTGGCACTCAGTGCCATAACCTGGGGTACGTGCCCGGGGGACCGAGCACCTCAGACTCCGGCCGAGCGCAGGGAGATGACATCGTGTTCCACCCGGCAACAGGGAACGCGGCCGACGTGCTGGCCGCCGAGAGCGACACCTCCGCGCCGCCCGACGGGCGGCGCGAGAAACCGCTCGCCTACCAGCGCTGCCGCTGGTGCGGCACCACCCAGTACCACCGGCTGCTCTGCCGGGTCTGCGCGTCGAGCGAGCTGCGCACCGAACGCAGCGAGGGCCTCGGCGTGGTGCGCCGCACCACGGTGGTCCGGCGCAACACCCCCGCCGCGCGCAACGTCTCCCTCGTGGAGATGGCGGAGGGCTTCACGGTCCGCGGCCGGGTGAAGGGACCGTTCATCGCCATCCACCCGGGCGGCCGGGTCCGCCTCACCGTCGCCGAGGACCCGATCCGCGGCGAGCCGGTCTTCGAGCTGCTGGACGACCCTTTCACCGGCGGCAGGTACTGAGCCCCGGCCCCACGTCACCGCACGTCACAATGGTGGGCGAAGCACGACGGACGGACGACGAGGAGCAGGGTGTTCGAGTACGAGAAGGACGGCGCGGCCATCTACCGCGAGTCCTTTGCCACCATCCGCGCGGAGGCGGACCTGTCGGGTCTGCCCGCCGACGTCGCCCAGGTCGCGGTGCGCATGATCCACGCCTGCGGGATGGTCGACCTCGTCCGTGATCTCGCGTACACGCCTGACGTGGTGGCCCGCGCGCGCGAGGCGCTGCGGGCGGGCGCGCCGGTCCTCTGCGACGTGTCCATGGTGGCCAGCGGTGTGACGCGCTCCCGGCTGCCCGCGGACAACGAGGTGATCTGCACCCTGTCCGACCCGGCCGTCCCCGGGCTCGCCGCCGAGCTGGGCACCACCCGCAGCGCCGCCGCCCTGGAGCTGTGGCGCGACCGGCTGGACGGCGCCGTCGTCGCCGTCGGCAACGCGCCCACCGCCCTCTTCCGGCTCCTGGAGCTGATCGAGGAGGGCGCGCCGCGTCCGGCCGCCGTGATCGGGGTGCCGGTCGGCTTCGTGGGCGCCGCCGAGTCCAAGGACGCGCTCGCCGGACACCCCTCGGCCGTCGAGCACTTGGTCGTCCGCGGCCGGCGCGGCGGCAGCGCCATCGCGGCGGCGGCCGTCAACGCGATCGCCAGCGAGCGGGAATGACGTCATGAAGTGACGAGAAGGAATCATGAAGTGACGAGAAGGACTGACGTCACGAAGTGACAGGCTTGGCCTCGTGAAGTGAGCCGAGGAGCCGGCGCGCCGCCTCCTCCGGTCCCGGCACCACCGGCACGCCCTCCGGGACCGGCGGGCGCCGGATCATCACGACCGGTACCGCTGCCTCGCGTGCCGCCGTCAGCTTCGGCGCGGTGGCTTCTCCGCCGCTGTCCTTGGTGACGAGTACGTCGATCCGGTGCCGGCGCAGCAGCTCGCGCTCCCCGTCGAGGGCGAAGGGCCCGCGGGCGAGCAGCACCTCCATGTGCCGGGGGTGCGGAGGTTCGGGCGCGTCCACGGAACGGACCAGGAACCACAGGCCGTCCAGCTCCGCGAAGTCCGCGAGGCCCGTCCGCCCTGTGGTCAGGAACACCCGGCGGCCCAGCGCGGGCAGCAGCGCCGCCGCCTGTGCGGGCGAGGCCGCGTCGTGCCAGACGTCGCCCCGACCGGGGACCCAGCCGGGCCGCCGCACGGCGAGCAGGGGAACATGGGTGGTGGCGGCCGCCTCGGCCGCGTGGAAACCGATCGTCCGGGCGAAGGGGTGAGTGGCATCGACGAGTGCGTCCACCCGTTCCGCGCGCAGCCACCCGGCCAGTCCCCCGGCGCCGCCGAAGCCGCCCGTGCGGACCTCGCCAGGCGGCAGCCGGGGTGCGGCCACGCGTCCGGCGAGCGACGTCGTCACGCGCAGGTGCGGCGCCTCGGCGGCCAGGATCTCGGCGAGCCGGCGCGCCTCCGTCGTACCGCCGAGGATCAGGACGTGCACGGCGACGCCCGCCTCTCCTCGTTCGTCGGCCGCGGTGAAGCCATCTGCGATGCAGTCATCTGCGGTGGGACCTCCCCTGGGGGTGCGGTGTGAGCGGCGGTGCGGTGTGAGCGGCGGTGCGGCGAAGGGCGGCCGCGGCGCCCAACTCAAGCACACCGGGCTGCGGCCCGGCTGGACCACCGGTGCCTGCGCGACGGGCGCCGCCACCGCCGCGTACACGGCGCTGCTGACCGGTGACTTCCCGGATCCGGTGACGGTGACGCTGCCCAAGGGGCAGACCCCGGCGTTCGCGCTGGCGGCGGAGGAGCTGGGCGACGGCTCCGCGATGGCCGGGATCGTGAAGGACGCCGGTGACGATCCGGACGTCACGCACGGCGCGCTGGTACGGGCCACGGTGCGGCGGCTGCCGGCCGGTTCGGGCGTGGTCTTCCGGGCGGGCCCCGGCGTCGGCACCGTCACCCGGCCCGGACTGCCGCTGCCCGTCGGCGAACCGGCCGTCAACCCCGTCCCCCGGCAGATGATGCGCGACCACGTCGCCGAGGTCGCCCGCCGGTACGGCGACGGGGGCGACGTCGAGATCACCCTCTCCGTCGACCACGGCGAGGAGATCGCCCGCTCCACCTGGAACCCCCGGCTCGGCATCCTCGGCGGCCTGTCCATCCTCGGTACGACCGGGATCGTCGTGCCGTACTCGTGCTCGGCGTGGATCGACTCCATCCGGCGCGGGGTCGACGTGGCCCGCGCCGCCGGACGCACGCATGTGGCGGGCTGCACCGGCTCCACCTCGGAGAAGACCGTCGTCGCGGTGCACGGGCTGCCCGAGGACGCGCTGCTCGACATGGGCGACTTCGCGGGCGCGGTGCTGAAGTACGTACGCCGCCATCCTGTCGACCGGCTCACGGTCTGCGGCGGTTTCGCCAAGCTGTCGAAGCTGGCGGCCGGGCAGCTCGATCTGCACTCCGCCCGCTCGCAGGTCGACAAGGGCTTCCTCGCCGGACTGGCCCGCCGGGGCGGCGCCGACGAGGCGCTGGCCGCGCGGGTGGCCGGGGCCAACACGGGGCTCGCCGCGCTCCAGCTCTGCACGGCGGCCGGGGTCCCGCTCGGCGATCTGGTGGCGACGGCGGCGCGCGACGAGGCACTGGCCGTGCTGCGGGGCGCGCCCGTCGCGGTCGACGTGATCTGCATCGACCGGGCGGGCGGCATCGTGGGCCGCAGCTCGGTCCGCTAGGGCGTACCTGACGGAAGCCCCTGTCGCGAGCCCGGTCCGCCGGGCGGTCCGGGCTGCGCGGGCGGGCGTCGCCGTACGCCCCCGAGGGCTTCTTGCGGCTCCCCGCCTGCGGGGACTACTGTCACCACGCCTTGGTGCACGGGAAATCCGGTGTGATGCCGGTGCGGCCCTCGCCACTGTGATCGGGAAGTCCGGCTCCGGCCCTCGGACCTGTCGTCGACAGGATCCAACGGGCAGCCACTGGGTCCTCGGACCCGGGAAGGCGGAGCACGGATGTGGTACCCGTCAGCCAGGAGACCGGCCAAGGCACTTCAACCATCCACGAGGTGCTGGAGAGGGTCTGCTGAGTCATGCACATAGCCGAGGGTTTTCTGCCTCCGGCGCACGCGGTCGCCTGGGGCGTCGCGTCGGCGCCGTTCGTCGTCCACGGAGTCCGGTCACTCACCCGTGAGGTCAGAGAGCACCCCGAGAGCACACTGCTCCTGGGTGCCTCCGGTGCCTTCACGTTCGTCCTGTCGGCTCTCAAGCTGCCGTCCGTCACCGGCAGTTGTTCACATCCCACCGGCACCGGGCTCGGCGCGATCCTGTTCCGTCCGCCGATCATGGCGGTCCTCGGCACCATCACGCTGCTCTTCCAGGCGCTGCTGCTCGCGCACGGCGGCCTGACCACGCTCGGCGCCAACGTCTTCTCGATGGCGATCGTCGGCCCCTGGGCCGGGTACGGGACCTACCGGCTGCTGCGGCGCTTCGACGTCCCGCTGATGGTCGCCGTGTTCTTCGGCGCGTTCGTCGCCGACCTGTCCACCTACTGCGTCACCAGCGTGCAGCTCGCCCTGGCCTTCCCCGACCCGGGCAGCGGCTTCGCGGGCGCGCTCGGCAAGTTCGGCGCGATCTTCGCCGTCACGCAGATCCCGCTGGCGGTGAGCGAGGGCCTGCTCACGGTGCTGGTGATGCGGCTGCTGGTCCAGTCGAGCAAGGGCGAACTGACCCGGCTGGGCGTGCTCCTGGCCAAGGGCGGAAACCGTACGGGCACGGGTGCTGGTCCCGGATCCGGCTCCGGCTCCGGCTCCGGCTCCGAGGCGGTGGCCCGGTGAAGCGTCACACGAAGATCAACCTCCTGCTGCTGCTCGTCGTGGTCGCGCTCGCCGTGCTGCCGCTGGTGCTCGGTCTCGGCGACGGCAAGGAGGAGCCGTTCGCCGGTGCCGACGCCCAGGCGGAGACGGCGATCACCGAGCTCGAACCGGACTACGAGCCGTGGTTCTCGCCGCTGTACGAACCGCCGTCCGGCGAGATCGAGTCGGCGCTCTTCGCCCTCCAGGCGGCCATCGGCGCGGGCGTGCTCGCGTACTACTTCGGGCTGCGGCGCGGGCGGCGCCAGGGCGAACAGCGGGCGCGGGCGCAGGACGGTCTCCCGGAGGAGCGGGAGAGCGGGCCCGGCGCCGCCGCGGAGGACACCACGGCCGGGCGGCGGGCCTGATCCCCCGTGCTGCCGATCGACGCGGCGGCGTACAGCAGTCGCTGGCGCCGCCGCCACCCTGTGGACAAGGCGGTCCTCGGGCTCGGTCTGACCGTGCTCGCGATCTCCCTGCCGGCCTGGCCGGGCGCCGCCTTCGTCCTGGTCACGGCGCTCGTCCTGCTGCTCGGTCCGGCGGGCGTGCCGGGCCGCCGGCTGTGGCGCGCGTACCGGGTGCCGCTGGGCTTCTGCGTGACGGGGGCGGTCACTCTGCTCGTGCAGGTCGGCGGGCCGGGCCGTTTCGTCGCGTTCGCCGACGGCGGGCCGGTGCGCGCGGGTGAGCTGCTGCTGCGGACCTCGGCGGCCTCCCTGGGCGTCCTGCTGTTCGCGTTCACCACGCCCATGGCGGACCTGCTGCCACGCCTGGTGCGGGCGGGCGTGCCCGCGCCGGTCGTCGACGTCGCCCTGGTGACGTACCGCATGAGCTTCCTGCTCCTGGACTCGGTGCGCCGGATCCGTCAGGCGCAGGCGGCGCGGCTCGGGCACACCACGCGCGCGGCCGCCTGGCGGTCGCTGGCCGGGCTCGGCGCCACGGCGTTCGTCCGGGCCTTCGACCGGGCGGCGCGGCTCCAGACCGGGCTCGCGGGACGCGGTTACGACGGCACCCTGCGCGTCCTGGTGCCCGAGGCCCGCGTCTCCGTCCCCTTCACCGCGGCGAGCCTCGCCCTGCTCACGGCGGTGGCCGCACTGACCCTCGTACTGGAAAGGCCCCTGTCATGAACGAGCCCGCCCGGGAGTCCGTCGGCGAGCCCGCTCTCGTCGCGCTGCGGGGCGCGTTCTTCGCGTACGAGGAGGGGCCGCCGGTGTTCAGCGGGCTCGACTTCGGGATACGCGAGGGGCGTGCCCTGGCGCTCCTCGGCCGCAACGGCAGCGGCAAGACCACCCTGATGCGGCTGCTCAGCGGCGGGCTGCGGCCGGGCGACGGCCGGTTGACCGTCGAAGGGCGACCCGTCACGTACGACCGTAAGGGCCTGACCCGGCTGCGGACGACGGTGCAACTGGTCGTACAGGACCCGGACGACCAGCTCTTCGCCGCGTCCGTCGCCCAGGACGTGTCCTTCGGGCCGCTGAACCTCGGTCTGCCGGACGACGAGGTCCGCGCGCGCGTGGACGAGGCGCTGACCGCCCTGGACATCGCCGCCCTCGCCGACCGGCCCACCCACCTCCTCTCCTACGGGCAGCGCAAGCGCACCGCCATCGCGGGCGCGGTCGCCATGCGCCCACGGGTACTGGTCCTGGACGAGCCGACCGCCGGACTCGACCCCGACGGGCAGGAGCGGCTGCTCGGCACGCTCGACGGGCTGCGCGCCACCGGTACCACCGTCGTCATGGCCACCCACGACGTGGACCTCGCCCTGCGCTGGGCCGACGACGTCGCCCTGCTCACCGCCTCCGGCGCGCACACCGGACCCGCCGCCGTCATGCTGGCCCGCACCGACCTGCTGGCGCGGGCCGGGCTACGGCTCCCGTGGGGCGTCGCCGTGACCCGGCTGCTGCGTGAACAGGGCCTGTTGGGCGACACGGCCGCCGGTCCCGGGACCCCGGAAGAACTCGCCGCCCTGTTCCCGTACACGCCGGTGGAGCGGCCGGGCTGACGCGCCGCGCGGGCTCTCGTGGGTCGGTGGCAGATCCAGCTCGACTCGCACGGTCTTGCCGATCGGTACGCGCTCCAGTACCTCCCACCGGTCGGCCAGCGCCTCGACGAGCAGCAGGCCCCGCCCGCCACCGGCGCCGTCCGGCGGCACGGTCACCTCCCCGGGCCCCGGAAGCCGGCGCTCACCGCGCGCGTCCGAGACGTCGATGCCCAAGGTGTACGCGTCCAGGCCGAGGCGCAGCTCGAAGTCCCGTCCCGGTACGCGGCCGTGGGTGACGGCGTTCGCGGTCAGTTCGGCCACGAGCAGCGCCGCGGTGCAGGAGAGGTCGGAGTCGTAGGGGACCCCCCAGTCGTGCAGCCGGTACTGCGCGAGGTGCCGGGCCAAGCGGGCGCCGAGCGGCGTGGAGCTGAACCGTTGCGTGAACACACGGACCGTAACGGGCGGCCAGGGCGTGGAGCGGGACGTCATGGCCTCAACCTCGCCCGAATGCGCCCCTTCGCACCAGGTCATGAACCCGTACGCCGGGGCGGCGTAGGGGCGGAACCGCTGGACAGTACGGGTAACCGACCGTGACGCTGGCCGAGTTGGGTGGGTTGGGCGTGAGTGACGCGGCGGACGTGCGGGAGGTGTCCTGGCATGGCGGACGGTACGAGTGGGACGAGCGGTTCCGGCTGCGGGGGTGGCGGCGAGCCGGAGGTGTCGGACAGCCTCCGCACCTTCGGCGAGGTCGTCAAGGGCTTCCGCAAGCGGGCGGGCCTGACGCAGGAGGAGTTTGCCCCGAGGGTCGGCTACTCACTCCCGACGGTGGCCTCCATCGAACAGGGCCGCCGCTTCCCGCAACGCGACTTCGTCGAACGCGCCGAGGACGTTCTCGACGCGTGCGGCATCCTGCGGGGCGCGGCGCGGCATCTTTCGCGACAGCCTGGGCTGGCGAGTTGGTTCCGGCAGTGGGCGCGGCTGGAGGCGGAGGCGGTGAGTCTGTATACGTACGAGTGCCGCGTCGTACCCGGTCTGTTGCAGACCGCCGGGTACGCACGAGCAGTGTCGCTCAGCGTGCCTCCGTTGCCGGACTCGGAGGAACTGGATCAACGGGTCGCGGCCCGAATCAACCGGCAGGACCTGCTGTCCACGTGCCGGAAACCGCCGACGGCCTTCAGCTTCATCGTGGAGCAGGCGGTGCTTGAGCGGCACACCGGCAGCGAGGAGGTGACGCGGGAGCTGTACGACCACCTGTTGCTCGTGGTCGAGCGTCAGTGGAACGTGGAGTTCCAACTGATGCCGCTGCAACAACCTGTGCACGCCGGGCTGGACGGCCCTATGCGGTTGGCGGAGACGCCGGACAACCAGTGGTTCGCGTACTCGGAAGGACAGGAGAACGGGCGTCTCGTCACTGACTCGAAAGCGATCAGCCGGCTCCACCAGCGCTATGCCAAGATGCGCTCACAGGCCCTGACTCCAGAAGACTCCGTGGGCCTGCTGAAGCGAATGCGAGGAGCGCTATGAACACGCCGGAACTGGCCTGGTTCAAGAGCAGCTACAGCGGGTCACAGGGCGACGACTGCGTCGAGGTAGCCACCTCCCCCCACACCGTCCACGTCCGTGACTCGAAGGCCCCCCAGGGACCCCGGCTCGCGCTCACGGCCACCGCCTGGTCCGCCTTCCTCCCGTACGCCACCGGGGTGTGAGCCGAGGCGTTGGTCTCAGTCACCCTGGTAACCGGTTGGGCAGGCCGGTAAGGAGTCAGGGCCTGAGGTCGATGACCCGAACGGCCTGTTCCTTCCAGGCTTCGGGCTCGGTCGTGGCGACCACCGCACCACTGGGCCGCTCCGGTGTCGGCTCGGCCGCGTATCGCGTGTGAGCAGGGCCCCATGAGGTTTCCCGGGCCAGGGCCAACGCGGCGGGCAGGTCCAGGTCGAGGACGGTGACGCCCGGGAGCGCGGCAAGATGCTCCGCAGTGCCCGGCCGGACGCGGTCCGCCTCGACGAGGGCGCAGGCCGGGGCGTAGAGGAACCAACCCGCCTCGGTGTGGGCGCGATGGATCAACCGGGAGACGAGTACGTTACCCGTCCCGGCCGCCACCATCGCCGTACCGTCCAGGACGATGTGCGTGGGCTCAGTCACTTCGGTCCTGCCTCGCTCAGCCGTCGGTCCAGCTCCGCGTCGAGAGCGGCCTGTTCCCGCTCGCTCGGGTCGTAGCCGTTCCACTCCCGCAGAGCGGCACGGGCCTGCTCGGCCCGCTCCGCGCGCTCCTCCGGCGTCAGCAGCGTCTCGGCGAGATGCGACAGGTAGCCCCGCAGGGACATGCCTTCGGAGGAAGCTATCCGGGCGAGTCTGTCGCGGGCCTCGATCGGGATGCGGACGTTAGCGTCGGACATGGTGACCTCCTCGATCGGATCCCACCAGGGTACGGGTACGGGTACGTACCCGTACAGCCCGTCCAGTCTTTCGCCCAGAGACAGCACGCCCCGAGGGGCCGGCGGGGACCCCTCCCCGCCGGCCCCTCGGGGCGCTTCGGTCAGGCGACCGCGCAAGCCGCCCCGTTCAGGGTGAACGCCGTCGGCGACGGGTTCGTGGTGGTCATCGTGCCCGTGAAGCCGATCGTGACCGAACCGCTCGCGGGGATCGTCGCGGTGTACGACGCGGCGGCCACGGAGACGGCGGAGCCGGTCTGGGTCGGGGTGCCGCCCCACATGTTGCTGATGGTCTGGCCCGCGGAGAAGGCGAAGCCCAGGGTCCAGCCGCTGATCGTGGCGGTGCCGGTGTTGCGGACGGTGATCTCGCCCTGGAAGCCGCTGGGCCAGGAATTGGTGACACGGTAGGCGACGGAGCAGGCCCCGCCGGAGGAACCGGTGGCGGTCTTGACCGTGACCGTGGCCGAGCGCGCCGAGCGGTTGCCCGCCGCGTCCTTGGCGTACACGGCGAAGGTGTACGACGTGTCGGCCGCCAGAGAGGACACCGTGACCGACGTGGTCGTGGAGGAGGCCGCCGCGGTCTCCGTGCTGCCGCTCACGCGGACCACGTCGTAGCCGGTGACACCGGTGTTGTCCGTGGCCGCCGGCCAGGACAGGGTGACCGAGGAGGACGACACCGCCGACGCCGTCGGGGTTCCCGGGGCGGTCGGGGCCTGCGTGTCCGGGGTCGAGCCCCCGAAGATCGTGGCCTCCTTGGACGTCTGGGCGATCCCGTTCGCGCCGTGGAAGATGCGCTCGCCCCAGGACGTCATCTGCGCCGGGTCGAAGTTGAGCACGAGGTCGAGGATCGGGTCGGTGTTGCCGCTCCAGGACCAGGCCAGATAGCCGAGGTCGAGCTGCTCGGCGGTGGCCATCATGGTGTCCTCGTCAGGATCGCCGTAGGCGTCGGCGGGGCCGCCGAACTCGCCGATGACGATGGGGAGCTTCGCCGACACGAAGGCGTTGAGGTAGTCGGTGATCTCCGCCGCGGTGTCGAAGACGCTGTACATGTGGATCGAGAAGAGCAGGTTGCCGGTGGTGTCGGCGTTGTAGACGGTCTGGGCGTTGGCGCGCATGACGCCCTGCCAGTCCTGGCCCCAGTTGGGCGCGTCGATCATGATCGTGTGCTGGAGCCCCGCGGCGCGCAGCTTCTGGATCGCCGCGGTCGTCGGCGCGGTCCAGCCCTCCGGGCTGGTGTTGCCCCAGGGCTCGTTGCCGATGTTGATGATGACGTAGTTCTCCTGGCCGGCCAGGACGTCCTTGAGGCTGATCCAGTAGTCGGCGGCGTGGTCGAGCGTGCCCGCCGCGCTGTCCTCGCCGTAACCGGTGGTGTCGTGCACCTCCAGTACGCAGATCAGGCGGTTGGCCTTGCAGTTGGCGATGACGGCCGCGACGTCTGCGGCGCTGTTCCGGGACCAGCGGTAGCCGTCGGAGAGGACGACGCGCACGGTGTTGGCGCCGAGCTTCTTGACGTCGGCCAGCGACTGGGTCTGGCTCGGGTACCAGGTGTGAGCGTGGTTGACGCCACGCATCACGAAATCGTTGCCGTTGCTTTCGACCAGCCGCCCGTTGCTGATGTGCAGACCGGTCGCGGCGATCTCCGGGTCCTGGACCTGGGACCGGGTCTGGGCGGTGGCCGCGTGGGCGGCGGGCGGCGACAGGGCCAGCAGGCCGACGAGGGTGGCCAGCGTGGCCAGGGCCGCCAGTAAGGCGGTCGCCGGGTTCGCGTACGTCGTGCTTCTCGGTGATCTCACTGCGGCTCCAGGGAGTGAGGCGAGGGGAGCAAGGGATGGGGGTGCGATGAGAGTGCGTTGGGGGTGCATGGGGTGCATAGGGTGCATGGGGTGCACTATGTGGGAGCGCTCCCATCAAGCCAGCTCGATCAGGAACACGTCAAGGGATGTGACGGAGTCCCCGGCTCCGGGGGGCACAACCGCGCCACGGGACACGGCCGCGCCTCGGGGCGGTCGTGCCACGGCGCCAGGGCCGCCGGTCACTCCGGCAGCGACTCCTCCGCAGTCTTCTCAGGTGCCGCCTCAGGGGTCTTGCCAGGTGCCTGCTCCGCCAGCAGTTCCGCGAGGCCGTCCGTGGCCAGCACCATGCTGACCGGGGCCGTGCTGTTGAGGCACAGGCTGTGGCCCTCGGGGATCCGGGCGAGCAGGTCCGCGACGGGGAGTTGCTCGTGGCCGAGCGGGCCGGCGCCGTGCAGGTAGCGGGCGGAGGTGTAGACGGGGACGATCGCCGTGCCGTCCGGGGCCGACGCGCTCACCGGCTCGCCCGCCGCCGTGACCAGTACCGCGACCTCGGCGGCGGCCAGGGCCGTGGTGACGTCCTCGGCCGGGCCGTACCCGGTCGTGGCGAGCTGGATCGCGCGGTCCACGTCGTCGGCGGGCTCGGGCCACCCCATCGCCTCGGGCGACGGCCGGTACCCGGCGTTGTCCTCCCACTCGACGATCTCGCCCGCCGAGTCGGAGCGCCACTGGCCGACCACCGCCCACTCCGGCGGCGGCCCCTCTCCCTGCCAGGCCGGGTCGGTCAGGTAGAGCCAGTGGTCGGGGGCCAGCCTGGCGGCCTCGACGAACTCCTCGGGCGGCGCGGGGTCCAAGGGGTCGGCGGCGGGCGCCTCGGCACCGGGCTCGGTCATCTTTCCTGTCCTCACTTGCTGATCTCACTTGCTGCGTCTGCTTGCTGGGCCCGGCGGTTCCGGCGGGCCCGGCGGGCCTCCAGGCGAGCGAGCAGTGCCCGTGCGTGCTCGTCCGGGAACAGGCCCTCGCGGGCCACGTGGGTCCGCAGTTCCTCCTCGGTCAGCGGGTAGACGTCCCAGTACCGGCCCCAGTTGTTCACGTAGACCGAGGCCACCGTGGGGTCGGACTCGTCCAGGGCGAGCTGGGCGCCGGTCATCACCTCGTGGAAGCTGTGGTGGCCGACCCCCACCATGATGCTCGCCAGTCCGGCTCTGATGAGCCCGAGGTCCACGGGCACCCGGGCGAGCCGGGTCAGCCGGGCCACGTGCGTGATGATCCGGTAGGAGCTGCCCGAGGTGCCGGTCAGCACCAGACCGCCGGAGTCCTCGGAACGCCCCTGGAAGTCGGCGGCCATCGGGAGCGTGTGCTCCGCACTGGCAGGTGACCAGAGCAGGGCCCCGTCCCGGACCGCGATGCGCTGTTCGGCGAGGCTCAGCGGGGGCCGGACCTCGTCGGGCCGCAGCGGCGTGCGCAGCATCGCCTCCAGCTCCTCCATCTCCTGCGCCTCGTCCTCGGGGTCCAGCTCCGCCGCGCGGAGTTCGGCCACCTGCCGCCGGTACTCCAGGAACAGCTGGCTCCGCTGCCGGTCGCGGCGCTCCACCCCGATCACCGGGTGCTGCGGTTCGACGCCTCCCATGAGGTGCGGGACGAGGTCCTTGGCCACGCCGTTGAACAGGAACGTCACCCGTTCACGCAGGTTGCCGGAGTCCACCACCCGCGCCAGGTCCTCGTACGACTTCCCGACGGCGCCGGCGGACAGTTCGTTGTTGCTGCCGAACAGCCGGTAGTCGAGGCGGTTGTGCAGGGTGATGTGCCAGAACGCGCGGGCGACCTTGCCGAACTCCTCGTTGATCTGCTCGTTCTCGCCCAGGTACTCGGCCAGCCGCCGCTCGAAGTGCAGGGCCTCCTGCGCGTAGCGGACGCGGGCCAGGACCCAGTCGGGGGCGGTGCGTCCGGACGTACGTCCCTGTGTCCGGCCCTGTCCCTGGGGGCCCTCCCCGAATTCCGAGTCATCGGAGTCCGACCCATCGGAAGCCGCCTCCTCCGGCTCTTCCGGCTGCGGCTGCGGCTGCGGCTCCGGCTGCGGCTGCGGCTGCGGCTGCGGCTCATCCTCCGATTCCGAGCCCGAATCCGAGTCCGAGTCGTCCCGGGACAGCAGCGGGCGCGGGTCGTCGTCCGAGTCGTCGTCCCGCGAGAGCAGCGGACGCGGATCGTCGTCCGCGTCGGAATCGGAGTCCGAGTCGTCGTTCAGGGTCAGCGACGGGAACGATTCGAGGATCTGGCCCTCGGACCGGCCGGACCGGGGTACCGGGGCCTGGACCGGGCGCGGGGCGTCCCCGGGCGACGTGGCCTGGGCCGGGCGCGCCTTCTCCCAGGCGTCGGCGCCCGGCACGTCGCCGTCCGCCGAGGGGTGCAGCGTGAGCACCGGGTCGCCGGAGCCGTCGGTGGCGGACAGGCTCACCGGGAACTCGGTCCACCACACGGTCCGGCCGAGGCGCTGGGCGATCCGTTCCGCGAGGTCGCCGGGGTCGCCGTCGGAATCCGAGAACGCCAGGACGACCGGAGTGTCCAGGTCCTTGTCCGACAAGGTGGAGTCCTGGGCGAGCAGTTCGAGGAACTCGCCGACCGGCACCGACTGCTTCTCGCCGTCGAAGGACAGCTCCAGGAGGTCCGGGGCGTTCGCGTCCGGTGTGACCCGCACCAGGTACGGGGCCGGGGTCTTCCGCCGTCCCTGCCACGGGGCGTCCGCCGTCCCGGAAGGCGTGCCGAACCGGGTCAGGTCCACCGTCGACGCCGGCTGTCCGCCGGACGTCCAGTCGCGGCCGTCCCCGCTCCTGCCGTCCAGGGTCGTCCGTACGTCGCTGGTGGCGTACACCCCGGACTCGTCCAGGTCGAAGGCCGCCGCCGCGTCCGGG
Source organism: Streptomyces sp. NPDC059785 (assembly GCF_042732375.1). Taxonomy (NCBI): domain Bacteria; kingdom Bacillati; phylum Actinomycetota; class Actinomycetes; order Kitasatosporales; family Streptomycetaceae; genus Streptomyces; species Streptomyces sp. NPDC059785. The sequence goes on along the minus strand of NZ_JBHWHV010000008.1, from coordinate 99,845 downwards.
TCAAAGACGTCGAGGCCGGTCGCGAAGGCGCGGGTCAGCGTCTCGCGCAGGGTCTCGCGGTGGCCGCCCGGCATGGTGCCGGGGCGCAGGTGGAGGATCTTCGCCACGCGCGCGTTCTCGTTGACGCCGGGGGCGCTCAGCGTCTCCTCGGCCTTGACCCGCGCCCAGAACATCCGCGACCGCTCGGCCTCGCCCACCTTGTGCGGTCCGGACAGGTCGAGGGCCGTGACGGCCTCGTCCTCCGGGTCGCCGTCCCGCATCCACCCGGCGGCGGCCTCGATCGACGGCAGGTCCACGAAGCTGACCAGTCCGTCGCCGGGCCACATGGTCCAGTGCTCCGCGGCCTCGGCCAGTACGCGCCGCACGGCCTGCTGGTCCACCCCGGACGCGGCCTCCGGATGCGCCGCGATCACCCGGTTCAGCAGGTCCAGCGTGAACGGGCCCGCGCTGTCGAAGTCCGGGTCGCTGCGCCACATGTGGTCCACCGCCGCCACGCCGCGCAGCAGGTCGCCGAAGTCGGGCGCCTCGTCCACGTCATGGCCGAAGGTCAGCCGCAGGGCCCGTACCAGGCGCAGCGTCCCGGTGCGCATCTCGTCCGTGACCTCACCGTCGCCGGGGCTCAGTCCGGCGATCTCCGCGAGGCGGTCCAGCTCGGCGGTCGAGGGGTCGGGCCGGAACAGGGCCCAGGAGCGGTGGCGGCCCTGGGCGTCGGCGAACAGCGTCCGCATGTACCGGCCCTTCTCGTCCCGCGTGCCCTGGGAGCTGTAGGACAGCCGGACGGTGCGGCCCGTGGAGTTCGCGAGCTGCTGGCCCATGGAGAGGTCGCTCAGCGGGTCGGGGACGAACGGTCCCCGGTAGGCACCGCTCGCCGTGTTCGCCGCGGGGACGGCGCGGTCCCTGGGCGCGCCGCTCCAGCAGACCACGAAGTCGATCCAGTGGTCCTTCGGCAGGCTCGACAGGCTCTTGCGGCGTTTGAGCCACGGCCCCGCCTCCCGCTGGTCGACCGCCTTGACGGTGCCGTCCCGCATCGCCAGGTGGAGGTAGCCGGGCGAGCCGTGCATGTCCAGGCGGTAGGCGGTGTCCTCGGCGCCCGGACGCGGCAGTTCGTGCTCCGCGGAGACCCGGTCGGTGGCCGGGTAGAAGTGGACGTACGTCGTCATCTGATCCAGATGGCGGTCGTCGTCCTCGAAACTGGTCGCCCACTCCTCGGGCTGGTGCGAGGCGCGGCCGATCTGCTTGCCCGTCAGCGCGCTGACGATGGGACGGGTGACCACCTCGCCGTACCAGTCCGGCACGTCGTCGTCGGGGTCGGGCGCGAGGCCCGGCTCGCTCGGGACCCAGTCGCCCTGCGGGGCCTTGGGACGGCGGATCGTGTCGATGGTGCTCGTGCCCTGGTCGGAGCTGAGCGTCACCTCGCCGCTGTGCGCCCAGACCGTGCGCCCGGTGCGGTCCGCGAGCCGGCGCGGCAGGTCCAGGTACTGGTCCCCGGCGAACGGGACGGCCAGCACGATCGGGGTGTCCGGGTGCAGCCCCTCCCGGGTCACGTCCGCCGCGACGAGCTCCACGAACTCGTCGACGTCCAGGTCCCGCGTCGAGCCGTCCGGCAGCCGCGCCGCCACCCGGTCGTGCCGCCCGTCGGCCGCCACGACGTACGGGGTCACGCCCTGGGGCCAGGGGGTCCGCCGTGTCTCCAGGACGTCGTACGGGCCGGGCCCGTTGTCCTCCAGTACGTCACTGCCGGCGGCGTCCAGCTCCGCCGCCGCGTCGGCGTCCGCGGCCCAGTTGAGGCCCGGGACGCGGCGGCCCTGGACGGTGAAGTGGCGGGCGCGGCCCGGGTCGGTCAGGCCCAGCTCCGCCAGGTGGTACACGCCCAGCGCGGGCAGGCTCGTCGCCCGGCCGGCCGAGGCCGCCCGGTCCACCAGGGCGAACAGGTCCCTGCGCGTGTCCTGGTCCACGGACGTGCCGGGGGCGAGGTGCAGCAGGCGGGCGGCGAGCGCGTCCACGTCCAGCGGGCTGCGGCTCAGCGCGCGGTCCTGGCGGCGCAGGGCGTCCAGCGTCTGCACCGCCGCGGCGTCCGGCGCCTGGACGACGCGGATCGTCGCCTGCCGGCCGAGCGCGGCCCGGCTCACCCCGGCGAGCGCGCCCGTGCCCGTCCAGTCGTCCGGGACCTTCGTCATCGCCAGGGGCCTGACCCTGAAGTCCTGGGCGGTCAGCCGCGGCGCGCCCGCGGGCAGGTGCTGCTGGAGGTCGTTCAGCGCGCGGGTGAGCTGCCGCACGAACAGGTTCTGCGCGGCCTGTGCGCGCCGCCTGCCCAGGGCGCCGGGGCCGAGGGTGTGCGGGCCCTCGCCCTGCTGGGCGTCGGCGCCGTAGCCGGTGACCTCGACGCGCGGCAGCGCCGCACCGGCCCGCCGGTTGCGCAGTCCGGCGAGCGCCACCTGGTGCGCGAGTTGCCTGATGGTCTCCTCGCCGTTCGCGGACGGCGTCGTCGCGTCCCGCCCGTACGCCACCAGGCTCCGCGAGGGCAGGACGGGCAGCGGCGGGGAGGCCGGGGCGGCGAGCACCGGCACGGGGGCGGGGGCGGTCACCGGGGTGGCGGGCTCCGGTGCGGAGGTCAGCTCGACGCCCTCCATGGGGTCACCGGCGGAGGAACGGGCCTTCGCCGTCACGGAGTCCGGCGTCACGGAGTCCGGCGTCACGGAGTCCGGCGTCCCGTCCCCTGCCGTATCCCCGGTCTGCGGCGCGGTCTGCGGCGCGGTCTGCGGCGCGGCCTGTGGCGCGGCCGTGAGCGGTGCGGCCGGCAGGGGCGGTGCGACGGAGCGCGGGACCTCCTGGGCCCTCGCCGTCACAGAGTCCGCCGCCACGGACTCCGGCGTCCCGTCGTCCTCTGCCGTATCCCCGACCTCGTCCCCGGTCCGCTCCCCGACCTCGTCCCCGGTCTGCGGCGCGGCCTGTGGCGCGGCCGTCAGCGGTGCGGCCGGCAGCGGCGGTGCGACGGAGCGCGGGGCCTCCTGGGTGCCGGCCGGGTCGGTGGGGCGCGCCTCCTGCCAGTCGGCGGCCGTCGGGACGTCCGTGCTCATCAAGGGCGCGACGAGCGTGGGCACCGAGGTGCCCGCGTCGTCCTTCCCGGACAGGTCCGCCGGGAACCGGCTCCACCACACGCTGCGGCCGAGCCGCTGGGCGACCGCTTCCGCGATGCCGGGCGCGGGCCCGTCGATCCCGGTGAGCAGCAGCAGGACCGGGGTGGTCAAGTCCTTGCGGTTCAACTCCGCGTCGGCGGCTAGCAGTTCGGCGAACTCGTCGGCCGACACCCCGCGGGAGACGCCGTCGAAACTCACCTGGAGCCGGCCGCTGTCCTCGATGTCCACGTACGCCAGCACCGGGTGCGGGGCGGGCCGGTCCTTGCCGGACGCGTCCTGGCCGGCCCACGGCGCGTCGGCGACTCCGTCCGGCGTCCGGGCCTTGCCCAGTTCGGGCTTGAAGCTCGCCCCGTCCTTCCAGTCCTGGCCGTTCTTCCAGTCGCGGCCCTGAGTCGTCGCCGAGCCCATGCCCATGAGCGCCCCGGTCTGCCGGAAGGCGCCGCCCGCCTCCAGGGCGTACGCGGCCGCCACGTCGGGGTCGTTCATGGCCCGGCCCGCCGCGAAGCCGCGGGTCAGCAGGGACAGCGCCTCGCCGCGCTGTGTGCCGTCCACGCCGGCGGCGGGGTCGAGGTGCAGTACCCGCCTGGTGAGCGCGTCAGGCCCGCCGGCCCCGGCCGGTGCCTCGAGGGCCCTGACCCGCGCCCAGAACATCCGCGCCCGCTCGGTCTCGCCCACCGCGTCGGGTCCGGAGAGCTTCAGCGCGGCGACGGCCGCCTCGTTCACGGCCGTCGTGTCCCGCAGCCAGCGGGCCGCCGCGAGCGGCGCCGCCAGGCGGACGGACGAGCTCAGCGGCAGGGTGTCGGCGGTCTGCCGTACACGGGCCGCCGAGGTCAGGACACGGCGGGTGGCCTGCCGGTCCGCCCCGGACGCGGCGGCCGGGTGCGCCGCGACCACCCGGCGCAGCACCTCCGGCGTGAACGGGCCGGTCGGGCCGAGGTCCGGGTCTGCGTGCCACATCGCGTCGAGCGAGGCGGCGCCGCGCAGCAGCTCTGCGTAGTCGGCGGCGTCCTCCACGTCGTGGCCGAGGACCGCCCGCAGGGCCCGGACGAGGCGCAGCGTCCTGGCCCGGGTCTCCGGCGACGGCCCGCCGTCGTACCCGGCCTGTCCGGCCAGCCGGTCGAGTTCGGCCTCGCCGGGCTCGGGACGGCTGGTCTCCCACCACCACTGGCGGCCGCGCGCGTCGGTCCACAGCACCCGTACGGGATCGCCCTGGTACGTGCCCGCCCCCTGCACGGAGTGGGACAGGCGCACCGTGCGGCCCGTCACGTTCGCCAGGTGCTGGCCCATGGAGACCGAGTCGTCCGCGAGCGGATCGGCGGCGAACGGTACGGGCTGGTAGCCGCTGGTCTGCGAGAGGTCCTGCACGGCGGTGTCGCGCGGGGCCGAGGTGTGGCAGACCACCAGGTCGACCCAGTGGTCCTTCGGCAGGCTCGACAGGCTCTTGCGCCGCCGCAGCCACTCGCCCGCCTCGCGCCGCCCCGCGGCCCGCGAACCGCCCCCGGCCAGCGGCAGTATCAGCTGGCCCGGCAGCCCGTGGCCCGCCAGGTGGTACGCCTTGTCCTTCGGCCCGGGGTCGTCCAGCGGGAGCTTGGCCGAGTACGTATTGGTGGCGGGGTTGAGGTGGACGAACTCCGTCATCTGATCGAGGCGGCTGAAGTTGTCCTCGCGCTCGGCGAGTTCACCGGCGTCGTGCAGACTGCGGCCGATCTGCCGCCCGGTCGAGGTGCTGACGATGGGCTGGCTCAGCACGTCGCGGTGCCAGGCGGGGGCGCCGTCGTCGGGGTCGGGGGCGAGGCCGGGGCGGACCGGGAGCCAGGAGCCGTGCGGCATCCCGTCCCGGCGGACCACGGCGATGGTGGTCTGCGCGGCCGGGTCGGGGTTGCGCTTCGCCAGGCCGCTGTGCACCCACACGGTGCGGCCGGTGCGCTCAGCGAGCTTGCGCGGGAGGTCCAGGTACCGGTCGCCCGCGAACGGCACGGCCAGCACGATCGGGGCGCCGTCCGGCAGGCTCCGCAGCGCCGGGTCGGCCGCGACCAGTTCGGCGAACGTGTCGGTGTCGAGGTCCCGCGTCGTCCCGTCGGGCAGCAGCGCCGTCACGGTCTCGTGGCTTCCGTCGGCCAGGACGGTGTACGGGGTGACGTCCCACGGCCACGGGGCGAGGTCCGTCATCGGCAGGGCGGCCGCGGACGCGGGCCCGGACTCGATCTCCGCCACGAACAGGCTGTCCAGTTCCGCGACGTCGGACCCGGTCCAGTTCAGGCCCGGCACCCGGTTGCCGCCCGAGGAGACGTGCCGGGCGCGGTCCGCCGCGAGCACCCCCTCGTCCTGGAGGTGGAACGCCGTCAGCGCGGCCACGCTCGACGCCCGCCCGGCCCGGAGCGCCCGCTCGACCATCGTGTACAGGTCCCGGCGCATCTCCGGGTCGACGAGGACGTGCGGGCCGAGGTGCAGGATCCGCCGGGCGACCGCGTCGACGTCGAGGGCACCGGCGCGCAGCGCGGGGTCGGCGCGGCGCACCGCGTCCAGGGCCTCGACGGCCGCCGCGTGTCCGGGCGAGGCCAGGGTGATCGTGGCCTGCCGGCCCAGGTCGGTGCGGTGCACCGGCTGGGCGAGGTGCGCGGTGACGCCCTCGCCGGGCAGCCGGGCGCGCCCGCGCGCGGTGATTCTGAAGTCCCGCACGGACAGTCGCGGCTGACCCGCCGGCAGGTTCTGCTGGAGAGTGCGCAGCGCGTCGCCGAGCCGCTGCGCGAACAGCTCGTGGGCGGCCCGCGCGCGCTCGTCGCCCCGCTGCCGGGCGGCCTGTTCGCGCTGCTGCGCGGTACCGGCTCCGCGGGCGTCGGCACCGTACCCGGCGATGTCGACGGCCGGCAGCGGCACCTGCGCGCGCCGGTTGCGCAGACCGGCCCGCGCCACCTGGAACGCCAGCCGCTCGACGCTGCCTCGCGCGTCGGCCGAGGGGTCCGTCCGCCCCGGCGCGAACGGCACGAGGCTCAGCCGGGGCAGGGGGGCGAGCGGCCGGGCGGGCGCGGCGGTGACCGGCGCGGCGAAGACCAGTCCGCTGCCGGTGTCCAGCGCGGTCGCGGACGGGGCGGTCACGGACGGAGCGGTCGTGTCAGGAGCGACGGTGTCCGGGCCGGTCGGGTCAGGAGCGGTGGGGCCCGGTACGGACAGGTCGAAGTCGAAGCCGTCGAGGTCCATGCCGTCCATGGCGTCCATGCCGTCCAGGGCGGACGTGTCGAAGGCCGACATGTCGAAGTCGCTGAAGTCGACGCCGTCCATCGCCGACGTGTCGAAGGCGGAGAAGTCGAAGTCGGGCATGTCGAGGTCGGGCAGGTCGGTGCCGCTGCCCGACTGCGGCAGCGGCGCCCGCACCGGCGCCGTTCCCTCGCCGGTCCCCCTGGCGTCCCCTCCGGGTCCCGTCCAGCGCGGTCGCAGCCCGAGTCCCGCGCGGAGGGTGTCGGCCAGCTCGGCGGCGGAGGCGGTGTCCGTCCCGTCCGCCAGCAGGTGACCGGCGACCTGCCGTACGGCGTCGCGGAAGCCGTCACCGGCGTACCGGGAGTCGGCGAGCACCGCGTGCGGTTCGGCGGGCAGCACCAGGAAAACGGCGGCGGCCCAGGCACGGGTGGCGTCGGCCTCGTCCGTGCCCTCGGGTGCGGTGTCCGCGAAGTCGGCGTACGCCCGCGCCCACAGCCGCCGCGAGGCGTTCGCGGCGGCCGTGTCCGACGCGTCCGTCCAAGGTCCTTCGCCGGTCATCCGCACCCGGGCCAGATCAAGCGGTGACAGCGCGTCCGCGGGCAGCCGGCCGTCGCCGCGCAGCATCATCTCGGTGCGCAGGCCGACGGAGAGCGTGATGCCCGCGGCCGTCAGCTCGGCCTCGCCGACGGTCTCGCCCTCGGCGGCCCGCAGGCCCGGCGGCAGGTCGGCCTCGGTCAACTGATCGGCGATCCACCGGCGTTGACCGGCGTCCCGGGGGACGACCGGGGCCGCGGCAGCCTCGTTCTCGTCGCCTCGCGGCGCACCCGGTTCCTCCGGCGTGACGCCCAGGTCCAGCAGCCGGGCCTCGACCGCCTCCAGCCGCCCGCGCGCCGCGTCGACCGCGGCCCAGGCGTCCGCCACCACCGTCTCGTCGCCGCTGATCCGCTGCATCGTCGCGGCCTCGGCGGCGGCGTCGGCGAGCGCGGTCAGCGCCCGCGCGTGTGCGTCCCGGGCGGTGGCGAGGGGCCCCGCGACGGCGTCGGCGGACCCGGTCACGGGCGCGGTCACGGTCGTAGCGCGCACCGGCGCGTTGGTCGCCGCCGGTGTGGCCGTGGGGTTCGACAGATCGCCCTCGGGGGGCGTCGTCCGTCCCCAGGTGCCCGTCGTGGCGGGCTGCCCGTCCGGGCCCGGCAGCATCGCGACGGTGTAGGTGCCGGTCGCCGGGTCGTGGTGGAGCGTGGTGGCGCCGTGCGTGGTCCACCAGTTGCGGGCCGAGTTGCGGGCGCCCTCGCCGGGGAGGCTGCCCTCGACCGGGCGGCCCCCGACCGGACTGCCGTGCGGGACCACCGCGACGACCTCGGCGTACCCGTCCGTCGCGAGCAACTTCGGGTCCCGGAAGACGAGTTCGCCGAACTGCCGGTACGGCACCGGGCCCTCCGGCGTCCGCAGCCCGTCGGCGTCGCCGTCGGCGACGTACACGAAGGGCGCCGGGCGGTACGGGTCCGCCGCCCAGGGCGCTGGTTCGGTGCCGACGGGTACGAGCGAGCCGTCGGGCGCGTACCCGAGCAGGGTGATCACCTTGGGGTCGAAGGTGCCCTCCGGCCTGGTGGCGCCGTCCAGTGTCCGGCCCCAGGACGTGTCGTCGTCGTCCGTCAGGAGCCGGTCGGAGTCGAGCGCGCCCTCCCTCTCCAGGTGGTAGGCGGCCAGCTCGTGGTACTGCCACGGGTCGCGGCCCGCCGCCACCGCCTGCCGCGCCACGAGGACCGCCTCGTCGGCGCGCGCCGGATCGGGCGCCCTCAGGTGCAGCACCACGGCGGCGAACAGGCCGGGGTCCGCGCCGGACGTCACCGCGGCGACCTTGTACGAGGCCCACAGCAGCCGCGACCACTCGGCCTCGCCCACCGGCTCCCCGGCGTCGAGCCCGAGGACCTGCCGGGCCATGTCCTCGCGGTGCGGGGAGACGGCGAGACCGGCCAGCATGTGGGTCAGCTGCGGCAGTCCGAGCCAGTCGGTCAGGGGGCCCCGGGGCCCGTTGTCCCACCGGCGGGCCGCCTCGGTCAGCAGGCTCCGGTGGTCGTCCGGGGTGAACGCCGGTGCCGGTCCCGGGCGGAGCCCGCCCGTGCGGTGGCTCGTGAGGATCTGCTCGTACAGGTCCAGGGTGAACTGGCGCGCGCCGTCGCGGTTCAGCTGCGGGTCGGCCTCGCGCATCAGGTCGAGGGCGCCCATGCCGCGCAGCAGCTCCGGGTACCCGGGGGTCTCGTCGACCGTGGGGCCGAAGACCTGGCGCAGCGCCCGGACCAGACGCAGGGTCCGCTCCCGCACGGCCTCGGGGGCGGGTCCGGTGCCGTCGTGCAGCCCGGCCTCGCGGGCCCGCTCGTCCAGTGCGTGACCGGCCGGTTCCGGGCGGAACATGACCCAGTCGTAGGTGCGGCCCCGTGCGTCGGTCCACAGGCTGATGTACGTCGCGGGGTCGCCGGTCCTGACCTGTCCCACGGAGTTCATCAGGCCGGTGGCGAACACCGTACGGCCCGTCTCGTTGGCCGTGTGCTGGCCGACCGCGACCGACGCCAGCGGGTCGGGCACGAACGGCGGCGGGCCCTCGATGTGGCGTCCCGGTGTGTCGCCGATGCCGGGGGCCGAGCCCGCGTAGCAGACGATCAGGGCCACGGGGTGCTCGGGGGCGAGCGAGGCCAGGCTGCGGCGGCGGGCGAGCCTGCGGGCGTACGCCGGTCCGTCCTCGCGCCGCTCCCCCTGCGGTGTGTGCCAGACGCCGATGCCCGGCAGGCCGTGGTTCATGGGGAAGTACGGTGCGGGCAGGCCGAGTTGGACCCAGGGCACAACGGTGGTGGCGCCCCCGGTGTCGTAGGCGTTGCGCAGATGGGTGTAGGCGGTGACCGTCCCCAGCCGGCTGTGCGCCAGCGTCCGCTTCCAGCCTCCGTCGCTGTCCTCGGTGGGGTCCATCGAGATGAAGCCCGTGGACCGGTGGCCGTCGTGGGCGACGGAGACTGCGGTGACCCCGTCGTCCGCCGTCCCGTCGGGCGAGGCGGGCGCCGGGGCGGGGGTGCTGACGAGCCACTGGCCGTGGGGCGCCTGCTTCACCTCGTCGAGGAGCAGCAGCATCGAGCGGTCCGGGGTGCCCGGCAGGTGTCCGATGTCCGCGCGGCCGGTGGTGGCCCACACCTCGCGGCCGAGCCGGTCGGCGAGCCCGCGCGGCAGGTCGAGGGTGGCGCCGGCGGGCCGGTCGACGTGGAGGAGCAGCGGTCCCGGCCGCATCGCCATGTTCCGGTCGAGGGCCATGAGTTCGTGCAGCACCGCGGGCGGCACGGGCCGCGCGAACCCGCCGAGCCCGCGCACCACGACCGCGCCGTCCCGCTCGGCGAGCAGCACGAGGTACGGGTCGGGGTGGCCGGACGTGGGGCGCCACGGGGCGGCCTCGGGTCCGCTGTGCCCGGTCGTGCCGTCGGGGGTGCGCGAGATCCGGCCGGTGCTGCCCGTGTCGAAGTCGGCGGGCAGCGTCCGCCCGGTCCAGTTCCAGCCGCGCGGGCGGCCCTGGGCGTCGGTGAGCCGGAAGTCCGGGTGGAACGCCCCGCGGTGGGCCAGGTAGTGGGCGGACAGCGCGGTCAGGGTGGTGACGCCGGCCGAGGTGGGAGCCGCCGTCAGCCGTACCAGGGCGCCGCGGGCCGCGGCGTTCACGGTGTCGGAGGGGCCGAGCAGCAGCACCCGGCGCACCAGCGCGTCCAGGTTCAGGAAGCCGCCGCGCAGTGCGGGGTCCGCGGCCCGCATCCGGTCCAGGCGCTCCAGCGCGTCGGCGGCCCGCTCTCGGTCGACGCCGTCCAGGGAGCCGAGGCCGTGCAGCGCGTCGAGGAGCGCCTCGCGGTGCTGCTCGGCGTCGTCGGGCGAGACGTCCTGGGGCGGGGCGGTGGTGTCCTGGACAGTGGCGGTGGTGCCCGCCGGGTTGGGCATCTGCGGCACCGGGCGGTTCGGCCGGGCGGCGACGGGCCGGGTGTGGACGGTGCGGGAGCCCGGTGCCGGCCGGTGCGGGAGCGCGGTGGTGCGGGTGCCGGAGCCGCCCGCACGCGTGCCGGTGCCGCCCGCACGCGCGCTCGTGCCGGTGGCGGGCCCGCGCTCGATCTCGTCGAGCAGGTCCTGGGCGTGCTCGTCGGGGAAGCGGCCGTCCCGCGCGACGTTGTCCCGCAGCTCCTGCTCGGTGAACGGGTGGATGTTCCAGTACCGGCCCCAGTTGTCCGTGTAGTCCAGGGCCGGGTCGTGGCCCGCCACGTCGTCCAGGGCGAGCTGGGCGCCGCGCATCACCTCGTGGAAGGTGTGGTGGTCCACCGTCAGCGAGATGCCCAGCATCCCGGCCCGGATCAGGCCGAGGTCCAGGTCGACGCCCCACTGGTCGCGCATCCGCGCGGCGTGCAGCAGGAAGCGGTACGTGGACCCGGCGGTGCCGGTCGCCACCAGACCGCCCGAGTCCTCCGACCGTCCCTGGAAGTCGGCGCTCATCGCGATGTCGTACACGGAGGTCGCGGGCATCCAGGTCAGCCCGTTGTCGGTGACCGCGATGCGGCGCTCCGCCTCGCTGAGCGGCGGACGCGCGTCCTCGGGACGCGTCGCGATCGTCACCGACCGCTCCAGCTCCTCGACGGCCGCCTTCTTCTCGGCGGGCGTCAGGTCCGGCGACCGCATGATGTCCGCGGCGCGGGTCTCGAACTCGGCGTAGGCGTCGCGCCGCCGCCGGCTCGGCCGCTCCGCGGCGATCTCCGGATGCTGTTCCTCGCGGCCGCCGAGCATGTCCGGCACGAAGTCGCTGGAGATGCCCTCGTACAGGAACGCCACCAGTTCGCGCAGGTTGCCGCTGCGCAGCACCTGCTGGAGCGCCGGACGGGTGGTGCCGACGACGCCCGCCTTGTACTTGCTGTTGTCGCCGAAGGCGGCCAGGTCGCGCGGGTGCCGCTGGCGCGCGGTCGCCCAGGCGGCGTTCGCCATCTTCCGGTACTCGGCGACCACCGCCTCGTGCTCGGCCAGGTAGTCGCCGAGGCGCTTGTCGAAGGCGAGGGACTCCTCGGCGTAGCGGATGCGCGCGAGGACCCACGACGGGGCGTCGCTGTTGCGGCGGTCCGGGCTCGGCTGCGGGGAGCGGCTGCGCGCGCGGGACGCGGCGCGCGAGGCGGAGGTGGCGGTGGCGGTTCCGGTGGCCGTGGGCCGCGCGCCCGCCCGGTCGCCGGTCGTCGTGACGGTGGGCTCGGCGGTCGTCGTGGCGGCGGGCTCGGCGGTCGTCGGCCGCGGGGGCGCGGTCGCGTCGGGACCGGCGGGCGGCCCGGCGGGCGTGGTGGAGCCCGACGGCGTCCGCGGTACCTGGCGGTGGTCGTCGATGTCGACCGTCACCACGCGCCCCTGGCCGGGGTCGGTGGCGCTGCGCACCCGCTTGGCGTCCAGGGTGAGGTTGAAGTCCCGTACCGCGAGCGGCGTTCCGGACGTGCCGGTCTGGGAGGCGGCCAGGACCTGGGCGAGCCTGGCGCCGAGCGCCCGGCCGACGGCCTCGGCGCGCTTGCGGCCGCTGGCCTGGGAGCGGTTGCCGTGCCCGGTGACGGTGACGGCGGGCATCGGCAGTCCGTGCGCGCGGTTCCACAGGCCCGCGCGGGCCAGCGTCCTGGCCAGGGCGTCGATCGTGGCGTCCGTGCCGTCGGGCAGGGTGTGCTGCTCCGCCGCGAAGCGGATCGTCCGCTGGTACGGGCGCGGTGTGTGGCCGTGCAGCACGACCGTCGTCAGCGGGTTGGCGACCGCGGGCGCGGACTCCGCGAGCAGCGCCGCGTTGACCTCGTGCGCCGACTCGCCCGGCCGCTTGCTGTACGCCCGGAAGAACCACTGGTCGTTGTCCGCGATCACCGGCGCGGCGGCGCGGATCGCCTCCTTGGCGCGGTCGCGGGCCCGGTCGGCCTCGCGCACCGCGAGCGCGTGCTCGGGGCGGTCCTCGTCGAAGTAGAACGGCAGCTGCTCCGCCGCACGGACCTCGGCCAGGGCCCTGGCCACCCGCGCGAAGCCCGTCAGGCGGTCGGCCGCGCTCTCGTCCGCGCCGGTGCGGCGTGCCTCGGCGGCGCGCCGCTCGGCCCCGTCCGCCAGCCTGTTGAGGTCGTCCTCGCCGTAGCGGTCGAGGTTGTCGTCGACGATGTCGTCGAGCTGCCCGTCCGGGATCTCGCTCCGGGAGTGGGTCTCGTTCTCCAGCGTGATCTGGTGCGTGCCGTCCTCGCTGGCCAGCACGACCTGGGCGAAGTGGTACGGGGCGTGCGGGCCGACCCGGTCGCCGGGCTTGGCGTGGTTGTGCGTGAAGAGCTGCGCGCCGCCGGCGTTGGTGGTGCTGACCGACTGGATCAGATAGCCCTCGCCGACCTGCGCCCACGCGAACTCGTTGACGCCGATGCGGCGGGCGGCGGCGGCCAGCGGGGTGCGCAGCGGGTTGTCCGCCGGTTCGTGACTCAGGGCGCGGCCGTAGCGCTCGCCCGGGGTGGGGGCGCCGACCACACCGCCGGTGAAGCGCTGGTCCCGGCCCGTCTGGCGGGCCGCCCAGCGGGGGTTGACGTCGCCGGGACGGCGGGTGCCCTCGGCGACCTCCGTCAGCGCCTCGGCCAGGTGGTGGGTGCCGGTGACCTCGCGGCCGTGCTGGCCGTTCACGGGGGCGGTGGCGACGGTGTCGCCGCCGGGGCCGCGGAAGGCGACGTGGGACAGGGGCGCGGTGCCCGTGCCGGCCACCATCTGCGCGAAGTCCCGGGTGAAGGCGTGCTCCGAACCGCCGGACGCCGTCAGGAACTCGGGCTCCACCCGGAACAGCGGCTCGCCGTAGGAGCCGTCGTCCTTGGGCAGCAGCACGCCGGTCGACTCGTCGGCCTTCAGGCGTATCCCCGCCCCGGCCGCGGCCAGTCGGGCCGACGAGCGCTCGATCGCCGCGCGGGTGGCGTACACCTGGCGGCTGCGGCCGGTGGTGCCGTCGGCGGCGAGCAGCGCCAGCGTCCGGTCCTCGGAGATGTGCAGCGGCGGCCGGTCGGCCATGGGGACGGTGCCCTGGTCCTGGCGCGGCAGGACGAGCGGGGACGCGTCGGGTCCGGTGCCGTCCCCGGTCGGGACGTCGCCGACGGTGCGCGGGAGCGGCCGGGTGAACAGGACGCCGGTGCCGCGCTTGTCGATGACGCCGTAGTCGCGGGTGGTCAGCGGCCGGGTGCGGCGCTCCTCGATCCGCCGTTCCGCGTCGAGCTGGTCGGCCAGGCGGTCGAACTCCGCGTCCCCGTCGCTGCTGGACTGCTCGTCGTCGCTGTCGGGCTCCTGACCGGCGTCGAGGTCGCTGTCGCTGTCGCTGCTGACGTCGCGGGCGCCGGGCAGGCCGTCGTCCGCGCGCGGGTCGACGGAGGCCCAGCCCGAGGCGGTGTCGCCGCCGTTGTTCAGGTCGAGCATGAGGCGGGACCCGGCCGTCGGGTGCGTGGCGACACCGGTCGGCGCCTCGGGGTACCAGACGCGGCGGCCCGTCGTCCCGGCGACGAGGGTGGCGACGGGCGCGGCGAACTCCGGGGGCAGCGCCAGGACGATGTCCGCGCCGCGGGGCCGCCCGCCGTCGTACGAGATCATCATGGCCAGCTCGACGGGGTCGCTGACCCGGAAGGTGCGGCCCGGCGCGAGGGAGATCTCGACGGCGCCGCCGGCCGCCGTGGCCACGACCATGTACGGGTTCCGCCAGGGAGCGGGCCGCTGAAGGACCCGGCTGCGGCCCCGTACGACGTAGGAGTCCGCCGCGGGGGCGGGCTGCCCGGCGCGGGTGAAGTCGCGTCCGGCGGGGTTGCCCGCGCGGTCGCGCAGCAGTGTGCCCGCGTCCAGGGCGCCGCGGCCGGTCTCGATCTGCCGCTCGATGAAGTACCGGGCGAGGTCGTCGGCGCTGTCCAGGTCGTCCGAGGAGGCGTCGAGCGCCAGCGAGCCGAGGAGCTGGACGTCCGCGGGGCCCGGCCGGGCCCCGGCACCCATGTGCAGGACGTGGCGGGTGACGCGGATCAGGGCCTGGTGCAGCGCCTGCGGCTCCCGGCTCCCGTCCGCCTCCGCCTCGACGAGGTCGAACAGCGCCTCGGAGGTCTCCCGCAGCCGGTCACCCGGAATGCCGCTCCACTGGGGCCCGAACACCGTGTTCAGCCAGCCGGTGTCGGCCCACAGCGGCTGTTCGTCCTCGTCGTCGGAGTCCGACTCGTCCTCGGACTCGTCGGTGGCCTCGGGCAGCGTGGACAGGGTGCGGTCGGGGGGCAGCGGGGGCGGCACCGCGCCGTCGGGGCCGGTCTCCGGGGAGGGTTCGGGCAGCGACACCGGGTCGGTCCAGGCCGGTTCCCGCAGCTCCGCCGGGGCGTTCGCCCGCGCCTCGGCCCAGCTCGCCCCCTCCGGCGGGGTGTACGGCTCGACGTCGCCCGCCACCGCGGCCCACACCTGGAGGTGGCGTGGGCGCAGGCCGCCCTGCGCGAGCCCTTCGGGGGCCTGCTCGCGGAACGGGCCGAGCAGGCTGCCCGGCGCGTCGAGCCGCGCGGGGTTGGAGGCGTCGCTCGTCTCGTCGCGCAGGAAGAGCTGGTGCGCCAGCTCGTGCGCGAAGTCCTGCGGGTCGGCGTCGGCCCACCAGGCGCGCTGGTTCATCGGCCGGTCCCGGCCGACGAGGTCGACCGTCAGGTGGGGGTTCTCGTCCGGCGAGACGAACTCGACGGTGACGTGCAGCCGGTCGCCGTTCGGCAGCCGGTGCCCCGGCCGGTTGTAGAACTCCTCCACGCCGTCCCGCACCCGCGCCGCGACGGTGTCGGTGTCGGTGTCGGCGCCGGTCCGCCCGTCCTGTCCCGGCCGCAGGGCGAGCCGCACGGTCAGGTCGGTGACGGTCTCGCCGCCGTGCGCGAAGCGCCGTACGTCGAAGGCGGAGCGCACGACGACGCGCGGGCGGTCGTCGCGGTGGGCGCGGGCGGGCGGGGCCGGCTCCTGGAGCGGGATGCGCAGGGCGGTGGAGCCGTGCTCCGGCACCACGTACAGGGCCGAGGAGTCCGCGGTGATCCGCTGCGGTACGGGGTCCGGGTCCAGGTCGGCCAGGAGCAGCGCGAGGGTGTCCATGTTGTCGACGCGGCCGATCCAGCCGCTGTCGCCGCGCAGCAGGGTGCCCGTCGCCGGGTGCACGAAGTCGTGGCCGAAGCGCGTCCAGCCGGTCGGCGGGATCTCCGTGCCGTCGGGCAGCCGGATGTGCCCGGTGTCGGCGACCTCGTAACGGAAGGGCTCGGGGCGGGAGTCGGCGGCGCGGGTGTAGGAGAACCAGTGCTCGGGCGTGCGCGTGTCGTCGGTGGCCGGGTCCTTGCCCTTGGCGGTCGCGGGGACGTCGGAGGCAGGCACCTCGTCGACGGGTACGACGAAGCTCGGGTCGCCGCCGCCGTAGCGGGGCCGCATCAGGGTGACCGGGCGGCCGATGGGCCACTGCTCCGCCACCGGGTCGAGACCGTCGTCGCGGGAGCCGCCCTTCAGGCCGCGGGTGGCGATCTGGCGCTGTCCGCCGCGGTGGTCGTCGACCGTGATGCCGACGTCGGTGTTGGCCGCGTCGCCGGTCAGCGAGGGGCGGCGGCTGCGCACCGAGACGGCGTCGACGGTGAAGTCGGCGGCGGTGAGGTGCGGCCCCGGGGTGCCGTTCTGGTACTCGGCGAGGGCGTCGGCCAGTTCCCGCCGGAAGGTGGCGGCGACCGCGTCGGCACGCACCTTGGTGAGGTCCCGGCCGACGAGGCGCGCGTTGCGCGGGCCGCTGACCCTGGTGTCCGGCAGCGGCAGCCCGTTGGCGGCGTTCCACAGTCCCGTCCTGGCCACCACCTTGGCGAGGTGCCGGATCGGGAACGTCGCGCTCTCGGGCGTCTGCTGGGCGCCCTTGTCGAAGGAGACGGTCACCGGCATCGCCTGCTGGCCGCGGAGCACGACGGCGGTGAGCGGGTTGGCCTCGGCCGAGGGCCCCTCGTCCAGCAGGTGCGCGTTGGTGTCGTGGGCCGACTCCCCCGGCCGCCGCGAGTACATCCGCATGTACCACTGGTGCTTGCCGGGGATGACGGGTTCGAGGTTGCCCATGCGGTTCGCGGCGGCGCGGGTGGCGGCCTCCAGCTTCTGCTCGGCCTCCGCGCGCTCCGGCGAGCCCTCGGGCGCGTCCGCCATGTCCAGCTGGGCCTGCTTCGCCCTGATCAGGGCGAAGGACAGGTCCTGGTAGCCGCGCAGCTCCGTGAGGCCCTCGTCGGAACCGGCCTGCTCCCGCCGCTCGATCTCCTGGCGCAGTTGCGCGGCGGTCTCCCGCAGCTCGGCCAGGCTGTTGTTGTCCAGGTTCGCCTGGGCCGCCCTGCGGTGCCGGGCGTTGCGCTGCGAGAGGCGCGCGTGGTTCTCCAGGGAGACCTGGTGGCTGCCGTCCTCGCTGGCCAGGACGACGGTGACGAAGTGGTAGCCGAAGTGCCCGCCGCTGCGGCCGTTCGGCTTGGCGTAGTTGTGCTCCAGGCTCGGCTGGCCCTGCTCGCCGGGGGCGGCGACGGACTGGACGACATAGCCCTCGCCGACGTCGGCCCACGCGTGCTCGTTGACGCCGATCCGGTGCGCGGCGGCCGACAGCGCGTCGCGGCGCGGGTCGGTCTCCTCGGCGAGGCTGAGCGCGCTGCCGTACTCGCGCCCCGGCAGCGGTCCGGTGCCGTCGCCGCCGGTGGGCCGGTCGTCCCGGCGGATCAGCGAGGCCGCCCACGCCGGGTCCGCCGTGCCGGACGGTACGTCGCCGTCCGCGACGTCGCCCAGGGCGTCGGCGAGGTGGTGGGTGCCGGTGACCTCGATGCCGTCGGAGGCGTTGACCGGCGCGGTGACCGCCGGGCCGCCGCCGGGAGCCCGGAAGACCATGTGCGAGGTGCGGGAGTTGCCGGCCAGCATGTCGGCGAAGTCCCGGCAGACCTCCTCCGTGGACTTGCCCGAACCGGTCAGGAAGTCGGGCGTCACGCGGTACAGCCGCCTGCTGCCCCCGTCGGGGGTGGGCAGGATGACGCTCAGGTCGTCGTCGGTGCGCAGCCGCACCGCGAGGCCCGCGCGCGCCAGCTTCACCGAGGCGTTGGCGACGGCCTCCTTCGTCGCGAAGATCTGCTGCCCGTAGGCGCCCTCCTCGACCGCGAGCGTGCGGTCCGCGGAGATGTGCAGCGCGGGGCGCTGGGTGAGGAGCGTCTGGACGTGGCCCTGTTGGTACAGCAGGAGCTGGGGGGCGTCCTCGGTGCCGCGCAGGGTCCGCGGGGTCTGCCAGTCGCCCCTGACCCCGCCGGGCTTGCGGAACAGCACGCCCTCACCGGTGTGGTCCACGACGCCGTAGTTCTTCGTGGTGAGCGGCTTGGGCCGGCGCGCGTCGATGCCTTCGGCGCGCTCGTACATCTCCAGCAGGTCGTCGAAGTCCCCCGCGTTCTCCCCTTCGCTGCCGTCGTCCTGGTCCGGGTCGACGGAGCTCCACACCGTGCCGGGGCCGACGTCGGCGCCGACGGGGCCCAGCGTGATGCGGTCGGTGCCGGTCCGCCAGTCCGTGGACGGGCGCGGGGCGTGCTCGGAGTACCAGACCTTGGCGCCGGTCAGGTCGGCGACGTGCCGCGCCAGGGACTCGATGTCGTCGTGCGGGAAGGCCAGCACGATGTCGCTCCGCCCGCGCCGCGCCGGGTCACGGGTGACGAGCCGGGCGAACTCACCGGCGTCGTCCAGCGTGACGGGTCCCTGCGGCGTGGTCAGCCGGACCGAGTCGCCGTGCTCCTGGGCGAGGACCACGTACGGGTCGGACCACGGCGCGGGCCACGCGCTCAGCTCGCCGCCCTCGTGCTCCACGGCGTACGCGTCCAGGGGCGGGACCTGGTCCCCGGTGCCGGTCCAGTTCCGCACCGCGCCGTCGTCCTGCAACGACTGCGTCTCCTCGCCCAGGGCTGCGTCGTGGCGCCTCAGGTACGCGGCGAGGGCGCCCGCGTCGGCCAGTTCGGTCGGCGAGGCGCTGAGCGCGAGCGAGCCGAGGACCATCAGGTGCCCGTCGCCGACCGGGGTGTTCGCGCGCAGCCGCAGCACCCTCCTGGCCAGGCCGTGCAGTGCGCCGAGTTCGCCGGTCTCCTGGCCCGTCGCGTCCGTGTGCCCGTGCGCGAGCCCGCGCAGCGACATCGCCGTGCCGATGAGCATCTCGGGCGAGTAGTCGTTCCGGGCGGCGGGGCCGAAGAGGAGGTCGAGGTATTCCTCGGGCGTGAGGTCCGGGCCGCCGTCCTCGCCGTCGGTGTCGTCGCTCTCGCTGTCGCTGTCGTTGGTGAACCGGAACTGCGCCAGCGCGTCCGTCGCCGTCGCCGTGTCGTCGGTGAACCGGAACTGCGCCAGCGCGTCGGCCTCCGACTGCGGGGGGACCGGCCGGCCGCCGCGGCGCGTGCCGTCGTTGCCGGACAGCGTGTCGAGCTCGAACGCCTCCTCCGTGCCGGTGAGTCGCGGGCCGCCCGAGGGGCCGGACGGTTCCGGTGTCACCGGAGTCGGTGCCGGGGTGCGCTGCACCAGCGGGACGAGGTCGCCGCCGCGGCGGCGCAGCCGGAGGTGCGGGCCGCTGTCACCGGCCGGGCCCGGGTAGGTGTGGGCGGTGCCGTTCTCCTCGACCAGGGTGACGGTGACGCCGGTCGCGGCGGCGGCCCACTCGGCGACCGCCCGGTCGGCCCCGGGACCCCAGGGGGCCTGGGCGAGGTGGCGGCGCAGCTGGCCGTCGAGCGCGTCCCGGCTGGGCGCGGGAGCGCCCGGACGCTGGGTCAGCGGCGGAGGGGTGAACAGCGAGTCCCGCTCGCCCGGGGTGCCCGGCAGGCCGTTCAGCCGCATGAGCTGGGCGGGCGGCGAACCGGCGCGCAGCCGCAGCCGGGTGGCCTCGTGGCTCTCGAGGTTCGGTTGCGCGGCGGCGTCGCGCAGAGCCGTGGAGAGCGCGCCGAAGAAGCCGTTGCCGCGGCCGGTGGGCGTGCCCTGCGTGTAGGTGGCGCCGTCGGGCGCGGTGAGCACGCCGTCGCGGGCGAGGCGGTAGCGCGGCCCGTCGCCCTCGGCGGGCGGCAGCCAGGGCGCGGTGGTGTGACTGCGGTGCGCGGGCGGCTTCGCGGGGGGTGTGCCCTGTGTGTCCGGGGTCTCCGAGGCGGGCAGCGGGGAGCCGGCCGGGGCCGGGGTGCCGGACGTGGCGTCCGTACCGGAAGGGGCGGCGAGCGTCGGCACCGTGCCAGGCGTCGCGTCCGTACGGGAGGGACCGGCGTTCAGCGGCGTCGGCAGCGCCGTGCCGGACGTGGCGTCCGTATCGGAGGGGGCGGTTGCCGTCGGTGTCGGCAGTGCCGTGGTGGCCGGGGCGGGGGTGCCCGGCGGCAGGGCCGCGTGGAAGTAGCCGTCGGCGGCGAACAGCACCGGGTCGGCGGCCGGGTCGACGGCGGCCGGGTCGCCGCCGTGCGGCAGGAAGAGCTGGTCGCGGCCCTCGCCGGTCACCACGGTCAGCGGGGTGCCGAGGACCCGCGCGGCCAGGGCGGGCAGCAGGTCGGCGCCGCCGTGGTCGCCTGCGCGGCGCTCGGGCGTCCGGGTGCCGTCCAGCTCCCCGGGGCTCTCCTGGCCCGGCTCGCTCGTGAACGGGCGGGACAGGGCGGCGACCGCCAGCCCCGTCCGCTGCTCCGGCGTCGGCCAGAACGTCTGCGGCAGCCGGCCGAAGGCGTCGAACTCGGCCTGCTGGGCGGGGGTCAGCACCACGCCTGCGGAGTCCAGTTCGGCCTGGGTGAAGGTGTCGGCGACGTCCAGGGCGAGCGCGTCGAGCAGGTCCGCGTTGCCGTCCTCGCCCAGCGCCCAGGCGAGCCGGTCGCGGGCGGCGCCGACGGCCTCGGCGGTCACCGCCGGGTCCGAAGGGGCGGCCGTGAACCGGTCGGCGAGGTCGGTGCCGAGCAGGTGGGGCAGCCGTCCCCGGTCCTGGGCGACGGCGAGCAGCGCGTGGAAGAACGAGGCGCCGTCGTGCGGCACGGCGTGCACCTCGCGCACCGTGGCGCCGTCCGGGGAGGTGAGGGTGCGCGGGGCGGAGTCGGTGGCGTCGGCGACCGTGTACGGCTTCGGCGCCCGGTCACGCCAGTCCGGCTTGGCGTAGTCCTGCGGCACGTCCCGTACCGGGACCGCGGCCGAACCCTGGTGGTGGGCGGTGAGGCGGGAGGCGGCCAGGTGCAGCCGGTGGTGGTCCGCGGCGGCGGTGTCGACGCGTCCCTCCCACAGCCGTGCCTCGTCGCGGGCGGCCTGCCAGGCGACGACCGCCGGGGACTGGGCCACGTCCCGCGGCAGGACGGTCGCCAGGCCGGGGTCGCCGTCGCCGAGCGCGGTCTGTTCCGCCGGGGTCAGGCCGAGCCACGCCTGCCGGGCCCGCGCGCGGGCGTCGTAGTACTCCGTCTCGGTCGTGGCGAGGTCGGCGGCGGCCTTGGCCATGTCGTCCCAGGCCTGGCCCGCCTCCTCGGGGAACGTGCTGTCGTCCAGCAGGCCGTAGTCGCGGGCCATGTCCTCGCGCAGCCAGACCAGGGCGGTGGTCTGGGTCTCGGCGGCGCGCGGGCCGCGTACGGCCTTGCCGAGCGCGGTGAACGGGCGGCTGTCGGTGACGCGGTGGTCGGCCTCGGCCACCGACAGCCAGGTCACCGGCACCGCGAACAGCATGCTGCGGTCGGTGCCGTACTTGACGTGGGTGCCGAGGGTGACGTCCGCGGCGCCCTTGAGCGCGACGTTGTCGTTCGCGCCCGCGACCGGGACCGTACCGCCGGGGTTGGTCACACCGGCGTTGCTCTTGCCCGCCATCGGCGCCGTGCCCGCCGACAGCTCGACGTTGTCGGTGATACCGGCCTCCAGCGCGTCGGAGGTCTTCCGGCGCTGCATGGCCTCCATACGGGGCTTGCTCTCCACGGCGAGCAGCCGGGCGCCGCCGCGGTGCATCTTCGCGTAGAGCCGGGAGTCGGCGGTGTGGGACTGGCCGAACAGGCGCGCCGAGTTCTGGGCGGGCAGCCGGGAGCCGTCCGCGCCCAGCGCCTCGCGGAAAGCGGCCGTCAGACCGCCCTGCGAGGTGGCCTCCTGCTGCGCCTGGGCGGGTGCCGTGCCCAGGCCGGTGAGCGGGGTAAAGCGGGCGTGGCGTACGCGTCCGTCGAGGACGTTCCCGGTGAGCCGGTCGCCGAGGTCTCCGTCGCCGTACCCGTCGGCGCGGGCGGTGGCGAGGGTCAGGGCGTCCCGTACGTTGGCCGCGCCGCGGATGTCCACGGCGAGCAGGCCGGAGCCGGTCAGGTCGTCGAAGGGCAGGATGTCGGGGTCGGGGGTGCTCGTGCCCGGACGGGAGGTGCGCCAGGCGGCGACGGCCTCGGGGCGGGCCTGTTCGGCGGTCAGGATGCGCACCGCGCGGTCCGGTTCCGGCACGTGCTGTTCGGTGAGCGCGCCGTCGGCGCCGGTGCCGTCCGGGGTGAGCAGTCCGGCCGGGACGAGTTCGCTGAGGCTGCCGACCGGCGTGACGGCGCGCGGCGGGAGCCTGTCACCGGCCGCGTCCGTCATGGTGACGGTCAGGACGTAGTCGGTGACGAGCTCCGCGTGCGCCTGGGTGGTGGCGATGTTGGGCATCGCGGTACTGCCGTCGGTCACGGTCCTGCTGCTCGCCCGCTGCTTGGCCGCCGTGCCCTGGACCGAGGGGTTGGCGACCAGGATGCCGCTCTCCGCGGCGCGTTCGCCCGCGCCCCAGGTGAGGTCGGCGCCCCGGTCCTGGGCGGCGCTGCCCGCGTCGTCGCGGGAGACGGTCCGGTAGTCCTCCAGCTCGTAGCCGGTGCGCAGCCGCCGCACCGTCGTGGTGACCGGCGTCAGCT
Source organism: Streptomyces sp. NPDC059785 (assembly GCF_042732375.1). Classification (NCBI taxonomy): domain Bacteria; kingdom Bacillati; phylum Actinomycetota; class Actinomycetes; order Kitasatosporales; family Streptomycetaceae; genus Streptomyces; species Streptomyces sp. NPDC059785. Next base: position 77,638 of record NZ_JBHWHV010000008.1, on the reverse strand, counting down.
TGAACCGGAGCTGCCCGGGACGGCCGCCGACCGGCAGGCGGTGCGGGCTCGACCAGGAGCGGTAGTGGACCGGCAGGGTCAGCCCGTCGGTGGTCAGCTCGTGCAGATGGGCCTGGAGGAAGTCCGGGGAGAGGTGCTGGAGGACCTGCTCCCGGTCGTGCGAGGGCACGCCCAGCTTCTCCAGCCGCTTCAGCAGCTGCGGGGCCGCCCGGCTCGCGTCGAGCCGGCCGCTGGGGTGGGTGGGGAAGCGGCGGCCGCGCAGGAAGCCGGGCAGCCGGTAGCCGCCGCCGAGGTTGCGCGGGGTGGTGGTGCCCAGGCCGTCCGGGGCGAGCCCGGCCTCGATGACGTCCTGCATCGGCAGGTGGAACATGACCGCGTCGCGGATGCGCTGGAACGCGGCGGCGGCCCGGCGCGGGGCGAGGCGGTTGCCGAGGTCCGTGGAGAGCCGTCCGGCCGCGGAGCTGATCCGGTCCCCCATGCGGGTGCCCACCGTGCCCATCGCGGCGGTCCAGCGGTCCCGCACCGCGACGGTCTCGACGGCGTCGGCCACCACGAGGTACATCCGCCCGGCGTAGGCCAGGGTGGTGTTGCGGCCCCGGGTGAGGGCCTGCGAGACGCCGCGGCCCTTGCCCCAGGCGTACTGGAGCGCACCCGAGTACGAGCCGACCATCGCCTGCCTGCCGGGGGCGTGCTGCAACGGCATGTCGGCGCCCTGGACGCCGAGCGTGGTGCGCGAGACGGTGCTCGCGCTGCCGACGACCCGGTGCTCGTTGCCGACCGTGCTTTCGAGGCTGGCCGGCTTCGGGTCGCTCATGACCCGGAAGTTGTCCAGCTCGCCGCGGACCGCGGCCTTCAGGTAATGGGTCTGGAGCGGCCCCGCGCCGTTCAGTCCGGTGATGCGGGAGCCGAACGGGCCGAGGTACTGGCCGAGTTGACCGGCCACGCCGAGGTTGGCCATGGCCCGGCGCAGCGCGGTGCGCACGGGTGCGCCGGGCGCTCCGACGTGCCAGGAGGAGCCCGAGGCGCGGTCGGCGGTCTCCTGCACGAGCTGCTGGCGCTGGGGACCGCCCTCGACGCCGAGCACGACGTGCGGGGCGCTCAGCAGCCGCTGGGTCAGGTCGTGGTCGGCCGGTCCCGTGCGCGGCAGCGGACGGGTGCCGTCGAGGAGCTGGTCCGCCACGGCGGAGGAGAGCTGCTGCGGCCGGGGCGGCGCGGGCGTGGGCGCGGTGTCCGGTCCGGCGGGCGGCGGGTCGGCGGGGGCGTGCCGCTCCGAGCCGTGCGCCGCGGGCACGGCCAGCTCCACCCGCCCGACGGTCTCGGTGCCCCGGCTGAACAGCGGGCGCTCCTCGACCTTGCTGACGAAGACACCCGTGCCGAGCACACCGGCCGACAGCAGCCGGGTCCAGCCGCGCGGGCGGCGGTGGCCCTCGAAGGAGGCGTTCAGCTCCACCTGGTAGCTGTAGAGGTCGACGCCGGTCTGGAAGGCCAGGTGGTCGTGGGTGACCGTGGTCGTGTTCCGGCCGGACTTCTGGTACGTACGGGCGTAGCGGGCGCCGAACGAGACGTTGCCGGTCTGGCGCGGCAGGTCGGGCCCCGGCACCTTGTCGTGGTCGCGCGGCGAGACGCCCAGCTCGACACCGGCGGAGTAGGTGCTCGACTCCTGCTGGCCCTGGCCCGAGACCTCGCTGCCGATCACCGCGTTGCGCAGGGTCCGCTCGTTCAGGGTGGTCTCGTAGCGGCGGTCGGTCAGCCGGGCCCGCAGGGTCAGCGTGTGGTGGCCGCGGCGCACCTTGCCGTCCTCGGTGAGGGTGACCGGGACGCCGGTGGTGGTCAGTTCGTCGAGGCTCTGCGTCAGGGTGGGCCGGTTCAGCGCCTCGCGGACCTGCCGCTCGTTGTGCAGCGCGGTCCGCAGCCGCCCGTCGCCGTACCAGAGCCGGGCGAGGCGCGGGTGCCGCAGCATCGCGGGCGGCACGAACAGCGACGGGTACGAGCGGTGCAGGGTGTCCAGGACGGTGTCCGCGAAGGCCCGCATGGGGTCGGGTGCGGGGGCCCCGTCCTGCGGCACGGGCGACTGCTCGGTCGGCGGGGTCTGCTGGTCGGTGACGGGCGGCGTCTGCTGGTCGGTCAGCGGCGGCGAAGTCTGCTGATCCGTCGTCGGCTGCGGCTGCTGCTGATCCGTCATCGGCGGGGTCAGCTGGTCGGTCGCCGGCTGCGGGGTCTGCGGGAGGAAGCCCTCCGCGCGGACCTGGCCGCCGAGGTGCACCGGGTCCTCACGGGTGAGGTACCACGGCACCGGCGGCTCGGCGTCCGGGTCCGGACCCGTCCGGCCGGGCGTGCGGCTGTCCCAGCCCGCGAGGCGGCGGGCGTCCTGGGTGGAGATCCAGTCCAGGCTGACCACCCGCACCGGCCGCGCCGCGGACGACGGTTCACCGGCCTTGCGGACCATCAGGGTGCGCTCCACCCGGTAGAGCGCCATCGGCTGGTTGCGGACCCGCCCGGTGACCTTGCGGGCCGCGTCGGTGCCCAGGTAGTGGCCCCGCCCGGCGGCGAGGTCCGTACGCACCAGCGGACCGCCCTGGAGACGTACGTCGGTCTCAGGACCGACGAGCTGGTAGTTGGGCCCGGAGGTGACCTGGAGCCCGAACCGGGTGTCGCGGACGTGCCCGCGCTGGTTCTGGTACGTGGTCTGGGCGAGGTCGCGCACCTCCACCTTGGCCGACTCGGTGACCAGGGTGGCCCGGTGCGGCACCGACCGCTCCACGACCAGGTGCCCCAGCGGGTGCTGGGCGCCGCCCCGGGTCAGCTCGGGTCCGCTGACCGGCCCGGTGAGCCGCCCGTACAGCCCGAGCAACCGCCCGGGACGGACGTACGAGACCACGGTGCGGTGCGCCGAACTGCCCGGCCGCGCACCGGAGACGGCCAGCGCCACCTCCTCCGGCGGATCCGTCAGGTGCAGCCCGGTGGAGTCGGCGAGACGCGGCTCCACCCCGTCCGGGAAGGTCAGCGTCTCCGGCGCCCGGCGGGGTCCGGCGAAGGGCACCGTCAAGGCGTCCGGCAGCCGCCAGCTCAGCCCGTCCCGCATGCCGAACTCCGCGCTGTGCACCCGCGCCCGGGTCCAGCGCGGGCCCGGCTCGCCGCCGTCCCGGCTCGTGGTGGCCGGCGCCTCGGTGACCCGCTCCACCCGCACCCGGTAGTGGACGTCGTCCAGGTGCAGGTGCGAGCCCTCGTGACCACGGTGCTCGGCCTGATGGAAGGCCGTGGTGCCCTGGGTGTAGTCCGTCCTGCGGTTCCAGCCCAGCGAGACACCGATCTTCAGCAGCCAGTTGAGCGGCGGCCCCATGCTCAGACCACCGGCGATCCGGCGCCCGAAGCCCACACTGCGCCCGCCGCCCGTACCGGCCTGCCCCCGCCTCATCGTGTCGGCCTTGGCGGAGCCGCCCGCGTCGGAGAAGCGTTCCCAGCGGTGGTACGGGACGGCCTCGACGGTCATCTCCAGGCCGACCCCGGACTTCTCCCGGCCCACCAGGCGGGCGCCGCGCGGGGCGGTGAACGCGGCGGGCTGGTCGGTCAGCAGCCGCAGCAGCTCCGCCTCGTCGAACCGCGCACGCAGTTTCGCGGGCAGCTTGTCGAGGATCTCCCGGGCGGCCAGTTCGGGCGAGCGCAGGGTGAGCACGCCGGGTCCGGTGAGCAGCCCGGAGGCCGGACCCCGCAGCGTTCCGACCGAGTCGGCGTCCCTCTGACCGGCGCCCGGACTGATCAGGACCGCGGGCAGGGTGCTGCCGTCCTCGAAGGTGACCGTGCGCGGCGCGGGGCCCGGCGGACGGGCGTCCGGGCCGGTCAGCAGCCGGGCCGGGCGGTACCGGTCGAGCTGGCTCTCCAGCGGCGCCGTATCGCCGCGGTCGGGGGTGGCGGCGCTGTCGAGGTCGGTGATCCCGCCCATGCCGCGCAGCCACTCCCCGAACGGGTCTGAACCGTCCGGGTCCTGGGAGACCGGGGTGGTGGCGGTGACGGGGTCCGGCTCGGGCGCCGGGACCAGGGCGTCGTAGTGGTCCGTCCCGTTGTACGCCACGTGCAGGGTGCCGCCGGTGCCGCCCGGGTTCAGCCCGATGACGCGCGGCGCGTCCGTCTCCCGCGGACCGGGCTGCACGACGCGCAGATCGAGGTCGAGGGTGTGGGCCAGCGCCTCCGGGAGCGTGTCGGCGAAGGGCGACGACCACAGGTCGGAGCGGTCCGCGGCGGCGGCGAGCAGTCCGCGCCCGCCGAGCCGCCGCGCGTCGGCGGGGGTCGGCGCCACCTGGGCGAGACCCGGGTAGTCGCTGCCGGCCAGGATCTCCCGCCACCGGCCGGGGTCGCCGTCGGTGATCACGGCGTCCGCGATCCCGTTCCACTGCTCGGTGATCCGGCGCTGCTCGTCCGGGTCCGTCACCCCGGCCAGGGCGCGCATCCGCAGGTCGTCCACGACGCTGAACACCGGGTCGGGTACGAGGGTGTCCGCGGTGTCCCCCAGTTCGGAACCGGTGACGCGGTCCCGCACCAGGGCGCGCAGCCCGGCGATGTTCCGCGCGGCCCAGGCGGGCGGTACGTCCCGGCTCCGCGCGCTGTCGAGCACCGACCGGAAGAGACAGTCGCCGTTGGCCAGCGCGTCCACCCGGCGGAAGGCCAGCCCGTCCGCCCGCATCGTCGCGGTGTCCGTGCCGACCGGCGGCACGTCCAGGGCGGACTCGGCGGAGTCGGTCGAACCGGTCGAACCGGTGGTCGCGGTGGACGAGCTGGAGCCGGTGGACGAGCTGGTTCCGGTGGTGGTGATGCTGTCCGGGCGGCCCGTCGGGGATGCCAGGTCGGGTCTGCGGCGGGCGAGTTCGGCGGTGTCCTCCGGGCTGAGGCCCAGCTCGGACAGGGGCAGCGGGGCGTCCGACAGCGACCAGGCGACCTGTGCCGAGGACCCGTAGCCGAGTCCGCGCACGTCGTCCTGGGAGACCAGCGTGGTCGGCGGCAGGACGGCCGGCGGCGGGGGCAGCAGCGCGTCGAGCGTGGTGTCGGGTCCGGCACCGGCCCGCAGTCCGGCCGCGGCTCTCAGGAACGCGCGGTACTGCTCGGGCATGGGCTCGGTGTCCGGGCGGGCACCGGGACCGGCCGCCGGACCGCCCGCGTGCCAGTCGGTCACCATCCGGCGCAGCAGGTCCGGAGTCATCCGGCCGTCGCCGTAGCGGGGCGTGCCGGTCGTGCCCAGCCAGCGCAGGCCGTCCACGTAGGCCAGTCCGGCGAGCAGGTCCGTGTTCTCCGGCTGCTGCTCGGCGTCCGGGCCGAGCGCCTCGCGCAGCGTGCGGATCTGCTGGAGGGTACGGGTCCGCACGAAGGCGTCGGCCGGTTCCGGGCCCGTGTGCAGTCCGGCGTCGCGGGCCAGCCGGTCCAGGTCGGCGCCGCTGGGCTCCGGGGTGAACAGCCGCCACCGGCCGGGCCCTTCGGCGCCCTCGACGAGCACCGCGCGGACGTTGCCGTCGGCGTCGCGGGCCGTGCCCACCTCGCTGGTCGGCGCGTACACGGTCCGCCCGGTCCGGTTCGCCACGTGCTGGGCCACCGGCAGACCCGCGATCCGCGGCTGCTGTCCGGTCTCGCAGGAGTACAGCACCAGCGGCCGGTCCTGATCGCCTTCCACCGACCAGGAGTTGAGCACCTCGCCGAGCTGCACACCGCTGACCGTCACGGTGGGGCGCGCCGCGTCCTCGGTGCCGAGCGTGACGGTACGGGCGGTGCCGTGCCCCGCGAAGTAGTCGGCGCCCCGCCCGGTGCCGGAGCCGGGGAGCGCGGTCGGCGGGCCGGTGAAGAACGTACGGGCGGGCGCGTCCGTAGTGGTCCCGTCCGCCGGGGTGACGGTCCCCGGGGCCGGGGAGGCGGAGACGGTACGCACCCCGCGGAAGGTGTCCTGGCCGAGCAGCGCCTGCCGCTCCGCGCTGCGCGCCGTACCGTCCTCGGCCGGGCTCTGCGAGATGGTCAGCGTCTGCACGGGGCGCCCCGCCCGCGGGCCCGCGGGCGCGTCCGGCACCCAGCGGCGCAACTGCGCGACGGGCACCGTGTGGCCGTCGACGGTGGTCACGGCCGGGGTGGTGGAACGGCTCCCGTTGCCGCCGTCGACGCCGCCGCCCACGGGCCGCACGAGGACCTGTCCGAGCGGCCCGCCCGACTCCACGTGCAGGTCGGTGGCCGGTTCGGCCGCCCAGGGGCGGGACAGGGCGGCGAGCTTCGCCGTGCCGGGATCGGCGGTGACCGTGGAGTCGGGACCGGTCCCGTCGCTCTGCACGGAGACGGAGGAGGGCGGCACCGGCCCCGACTCGGTGACCGGCTTCGAGGACAGGACCACCTTCGGGGGCGTCGCCGGGTCGGTGACGGCCGACTCGGTGGCGACCGGGCCGCTGTCGATCGTCGTGGTGCTCTGGGTGACGGGATGGGACACCGGCGGCGGGGTCACCCCGAGGGCGTCGGCGAGCGGCAGCAGCACGTCGGAACCGGGGAACGCGGTGTCGGCCGTGCCGGCCGTGTCCGTGACGTCAGGGGTGCCCGAGCCGTTCGCGGTGTCCGTACCGGCGGGGGTGCCGTCCGGGGTGGCGGCGGGCTGCGGGCCGGTGAGCGGACGGACCCGCACCGGGGCGCCCGGCCCCTCGCGGGTCAGCTCGACGGCCGCGCGCACCGGGCGTCCCGCTCCGTCGGGCGTGGCCGCGGGACCGAGCACCACGGCCCGGTCGGTCCCGGCACCGTCCAGCAGCGCGGCCGCCTCGGGCGACCCCTCCCCCGGCGGCGGCACGTCGGAGACCACGATCGTCAACGGCGGTACGTCACTGGTGCCGGTGGCGTCGACGGGGCCGACCGTGTCGGCGGTGTCCGAGGTATCCGAGGTATCCGAGGTAACGGGATCGGAGGTAAGAGGGCTCGAAGTCACCTTGACGTCGGGCGAGTTGACGGCCTCCGGCGTGTTGCCGGTCTCCGACGTGTTGCCGGTCTCCGACGTGTTGCCGGTCTCCGGCGAGTCGGCGGTCCCCTGCGACGGCGAGGGCTGTGGGGAGCCGTCCGCCGTGATGTCCGACGGCTGCGGGGAGGTGTCCGACGTGATGTCCGACGTGACGTCCGACGACTGCGGAGGACCGTCCACCGTGGTCTGCGAAGCACCGCCGGTACGCGCACCGGCGCCGCTGCCAGTACCGGTAGCCGCACCCGTACCGGACCCCGTGCCCGTACCGGACCCCGTCCCCGTACCGGTGCCCGTACTCGTGCCGCCGCCCGTCCCCGTACTCGTACTCGTACCGCCACCCGTCCCGGAGACATGCGCGCCGCCGTTGCCGGTGACCGGAACGCCGCCGTCCTGCACGGGCGCGGGCGTCGGCGTCGGCGTCGGCGTCGGCGTCGTCAGACCGTCCTGGCCGCCGCCGATCGGCGTCTCCACCGTGACCGGCGTCCCGAAGCCGTCGAGGGCGCGGCGGACGCCGTCGGTGTCGACCTCGACGGCGGGACTGTTCCCGGCGGGGACCACCCGGACCTCGGGCACCTGCGACAGGTTGCCGTGCAGACCGTCGCGGACGCCGATCTCCGTGCTGCCGGGCGACTGGCCGCCGCGCAGGGCGGCGAGGTCGTTCAGGGCCTGCGTGCGGATGTCGGCGGGGCCGCTGTGCACCTGCTGCCACAGCGCGTTCTCGGCGGCGGTCGCGGGCAGCGTGCCCGGCGTGTACGCGGGCGGGTCGACGGTGCTGTACGCGGGCGGGTCCACGGTGCTGTACGCCGGCGGGTCGTCCGTGTAGGCGGGCGGGTTCGAGGTGAGGGAGGCGGTGTCGGACCCGCCCGTGGTGTTCGGGCGGGAGGATCCGCCCGTGGTGTCCGGGCGGGAGGAACCGTCCGTGCGGTCGGTGCCGTCGCCGTGCCCGGAGCGGGTGGAGTCGCCGGAGCCGTGCGGGTCGGAGACGCCGGTGCCGCCGGAGACCGTGGGCGGCGGCTGGTTGCGCAGGTTGTTGAGGGCGTTGCGCAGCTCGGCGCTGCTGTTCACGGCGACGTTCTCGAGCGAGCGCTCGACCTGGCTGCTGAGGCCCGCGCCGACGAAGGTGGACCAGCTCGTCGACCAGTCGCCGTCGAAGGCGCCCTTGATCAGGATCTCGCCCAGCGCCTCGCCTGCGCCCGCGGCGAGGAAGTCGGCCGTCCCCTTGATCCCGTAGTGCCCGGCGAGCGCGCCCCCGCTGTAGGAGTTGTTGTGCCAGAGCGGGTTGTTGCGCCACAGCTCGTGGTTGTTCCGGAAGTTGTTGTTGAAGGAGAACAGGTCCCGGAAGCTGGTCGGGGTGTTGTGGGTCAGGTCCGGGGTGTTGCTGGTGTACGGGTTGGGCTTGGTGTCCGGGGTGGTGTCGTACTTCGTGTCGTACTTGGTGTCCGGGTTCGGCTTGGGAGTCGGGGTGTTGTTCTTGAGGTCGAGGTCGGTGATGTTCTTGAGGTTGGGGTTGTTCTTGAAGTCCAGGTCCGGCTTGTTCTTCAGGAAGTTGTTGTCGTAGCTGTTGACGATGTTCTTCGCCCACTTGTCGAAGATGCTGGTCAGACCGCCCGCGGCGGCGCCGAACGCGCCGTCCTTGAGGATCTGGCTCCAGTCGAAGCCGTCCGGGCGGCGGCCGTTGGGGGCGAAGTTCATCATCGCGAGCCGCACCGCGAACGTGGTGAACGCCTCGGAGAACGCCTCGGTGAGCGAGGGCGCGATGTGCAGTCGCTGGAGCAGGTGGCTCAGCGTGGTGAGGATCATGAACCGGCTGCGCAGCTTGGCCATCATGATCTGGCTGGCCGAGGCGCCGCCGGTGAAGAAGGACATCGCCAGATAGATGGCGATCTCGATGAGCAGCCGGATGATCTCGGCGATGACCTGCCACTTGGACTCCATGATGTCCATGGAGGTCTTGCGCCGGCCCTCGGCGATCTTGTCGAGCTGGTCGGCGAAGTCACGCAGGTAGTTCTTGCCGCCGTCGTCGGTGAGCGTGCCCATCGCCTGGGCGTACGACTTGGCGAGGTCGTCCGGCATGACCTCGGCGATGTCGTGGATCGACTTCTGGATCAGCGACGACATCCGGTCGAGCTTGCGGCCGAGGCCCGAGTACGGCTGCCGGCTGTCGTAGGCGAGGTCCTCGTCGGCGTCGATGAGCTTCTCCCCGGTGAGGATGAAGATCATCGCGTTGACCTCGGGCGATGCCATGATGCTCAACGGCGGCCGCCCTGGGGATCGTAGGGGAACCCGTCCCGGCAGCGGGCCCGGGAGCCGTACGGGAGCCCGGCCCGGCGGCGGTCCTCGAAGCCGCGCGGGCAGGGCGAGGCGGCCGCTCCCGGCGAAGTGCGGGAGCGGCCTGCGGGGCGCGGGTCAGTGGCGGCCATTGCCGGTCGAACCGCTGCTGCCGCCGGTGTCACCGCTCAGCCCGTCGGTGTTGATGCGGTTGTTGCTCTGCTCGATGCCCTCGATGTTCTTGTCGCGGGTCGACTCCATCAGCCGGACCTGGCTGAGCGTGGCGTCGGTGATGCCCACGAGCGCGTCGCGGATGGACATCATCGTCTCCTTGGTGGTCTGCCGCTCCTGCTGCTCCTGCGGCTTGGCCTTCTCCGCGAAGTCGCCCTCCGTGCCCGGCCAGCGGACCGTGGGGGCCAGTCCGTCGAGGAACTCCTCCGTCATGCTCCTGGCCAGGGTGGCGATCTCCTCCAACTGGCCCGTCAGCGCCTCGATGCGGTGCGGGTCGACGTAGTACCGCTCTCCCACCGTCAGTCCTCCCCGTCGTCGCCGAGCGCGTCCCGCCAGCCGGGTGCGGCCTGGCCGGTGCGCTCCGTGTCCTCGTCGTCGTCGCGCAGTACCTCGGGGCCGAAGACGCGCTCCCAGTCCAGCTCGAAGCCCTTCAGCTCCGGCACGTTGCTGCTGGGCTCGGTGAAAGGCATCATCGCCTTCATCACATGCCGGTTCATCTTCACGCGGGCCGCGTTCGCCGCCTCCAGGACGCTGGCGGCCAGCTCCTGCGGGGACATGTCGCGGTACTTGTTCTCCAGGAACTCGATGCCGCTCAGCTCGCCCTGCGGGCCCACCGTGGCGCGGACCGCGCGGTCGGAGGAGAGCACCGCGAACGACGCCTGGCGCAGCTCGCGTTCGGTGCGCGCGAGCGCCTCCTGCGCCTGGTGGAGTTCGGCCATCGCCTTCTCCAGGCGCTTCTCCATCGGTTCCGTCACGCCCGCTCCTCCCTTCGGTGCCGGTCTCCGTACGGGTCCGGATGTCCGGCCGGTGCGGCCGGACCCGGTCCCGGGCCCGTCCGCCGCTCTGCTGATCTTGCCTGGTCAGGCCCCCGTCGCGAAAGCCGGGGCCGGGTGGGATTGATTACTTCGCGGTGGCCGCGCCGTGGCCGCGGGGCCACCACGGCCCGCGACCGCGCGGCGCTCACCGCCCGATGACGGCCGGGGTGCCGCCCTCCTCGGTGCCCCAGACGTCCGTGTCCTCCTCCAGATGACCGGCGGAGCTGGTGGACCCGCGGCCCGGCTGCTCCGTCTCCTCCTCGGAGGAGTCGCCGCCGCCGGTGGTCGACACCCGGGAGGCCGGGGACAGGAAGGTGTCGCTGTCCTCCTGGCGGTTCCAGGGGCTGCGCCGACGGCGGTTGCGGCGCTCGCTCTCCTCGGCCGCGTCGACCAGGACGGCGCGCACCCGCTCGCCGTTGCCCTTGTCGGAGCCCCCGCCCGCGCCGCCCATGCCGCCGCCCATCGGCATGCCGGGGCTGCCGGGCGTACCGGGCGCGCCGGGGGTTCCGGCGGCGGCGGTGGCCGGGGTGAGGGCGCTGCCGGTGCTGTCGGTGCTGTCCGAGAGCGGGGTGACGGACGTGCCGAGGCCGTCCAGGGAGGAGCCGTAGGAGTTTGTTCCGCTCAGGCCGCCGCCCGAGGCAGCGGCGCTCGTGCCGCCGCTGCCGAGGCCCAGGTCGGAGAGTGACAGGTCACTGGTGGTGCCACCGCTGCTGCCGCCGATGTCGTCGAGGCTGTCGAGGAGGCTCGACGTGCTGGTGTCACCGCCGGTGTTCAGGTCGTGCAGGTCGAGGGTCTCGGTGTGGCCCTGCGGGTCGGTGACGGTGGCGATCCCGGTGTCCGGGTCGATGATCTGCGTGCTGCCGTCCGGGAACGTGGTCTTCAGCATGCCGTTGTCCAGCGTGGTGGTGGAGCCGTCCGCGTTGGTCACGCTCGCGCCGTGGGTGAGGTCGGTGGTCGTGCTGGTGCCGTCCGCGGCGGTGGTGGTGAGCAGCCCGTTGTCCGGGTCGAAGCTGGCCTCGCTGCCGTCCGAGAAGGTGGTGGTGAAGTCGCCGTCGTCGAGCGCGGTGTGACTGCCGGTCGGGGACTCGAGGCCGGACGTGTCGGTGCTGAACGTTCCGACGTCGCCCAGGTCGCCGAGCGACTCGGTGGTGATGTCGTTGAGGTCGCCGAGGTCGCCCAGGTCCGTGAGGCTGTTGCTCTGGCTGTTGAGGCCGCCCAGGTTGCCGAGGTTCTCGGTGTGGGTGGTGCCGTCCGGGTCGGTGGTGACGGTCTCGCCCGTGGAGGGGTCGACGGTCTGGGTGGTGCCGTCCGGGAACGTGGTGGTCAGCTTGCCGTCGTCACCGAGCGAGGTCACCGAACCGTCCGAGTTGGTCACCGACGCCCCGTTGCCCAGGTCGGTCGTCGTGGTCGTACCGTCCGGGTTGGTGGTGGTGAGCGTCCCGCTGTCCGCGTCGAAGGAGCTGTGGCTGCCGTCCGAGAAGTCGGTGGTCACGTCGCCGCCGCTGGTCAGCTGGGTGCTGCCGCCGGTCGGGGTGTCCAGGACGCCGTCGCTCGCACCGCTGTTCAGGCCGTCGAGCGAGCCCAGGTTCGTCGTGGTGGTGGTGCCGTCCGGGTTGGTGGTCGTGACCTCGCCGGTCGTGGGGTCGGTGGTCTGGGTGGTGCCGTCCGGGAACGTGGTGGTCAGCTTGCCGTCGTCGCCGAGCGAGGTCACCGAACCGTCGGAGTTGACCACTTCGGCCCCGTTGCCCAGGTCCGTGGTGGTGGTCGTACCGTCCGGGTTGGTGGTGGTGAGGATGCCGGTGTCGGGGTCGAAGGAGCTGGTGCTGCCGTTCGGGAAGTCGGTGGTGAGCGCGCCGCCGTCGGTCCGGCTGGTGGTGCCGCCGGTCGGGGTCTTGACCGAGGTGCCGGTTCCGGAGTTGCCGTTGAGCCCGGTGAGGTTGCCCAGGGACTGGGTGATCGGCAGCTGGTCCGTGGTGGACGACTGGTCGCCGGAGCCGGAGTTGAGGCCGTCGAGGTTGCCGAGCGACTGGGTGACGGCGTTGTTGGCGTCCGTGAGGCTGTCCGAGCCGCCGCTGTCCGAGCTGTTCACGTTGCCCAGATCGCCCAGGTCGGTGGTGCTGCCGCCGTTCACGTCGCCGAGGTCGCCGAGGCTCTCGGTGGTGATCGGGGTGTTGTCGCCGTTGTTCTGGCTCAGCAGGTTCTCGAGGTTGCCGAGGTCCTCCGTGCTGCCCCCGGTCGGGTCGTTGATGCCGCCGAGGCTGTCCTGGAGAGCCTTGGCCTGCTCCTCGGCCTGGCGCTCGGCCTCCGCCTGCGCCTCCTCCTGCTCCTTGCGCAGCTTCTCCTGGTAGGCCTTGTCCTCCGCGCGCTGCTCCTCCTGCTCCTTGCGCAGCTCCTCCTGGTAGGCCTTGTCCTCCTCGCGCTGCTTGTTCTGCTCCTCGCGCAGCTCCTCCTGGTACTTCTTGTCCTCCTCCCGCTGCTTGTTCTGCTCGTTGCGCAGGTCCTCCTCGTACTGCTTGTTCTCCTCGTTCTGCTTGTCGATCTCCTCCTGTTCCTCTTCGGCCTTCTGCTCCGCGTAGTCGTCGGAGGCCGTGCTCGTCGTCTTCGGCTTGGGCACGTTGTCCGTGAACTCCTCGCCGAGGTCGAGGAAGTGGTTGTTCAGGGCGGACTGCACGGTGGCCGCCGGCTTGCCCAGGTACTCGTTGACGGCCTGGGTCCAGAGCTTGACCGCCGCGTCGCCGACCTTCGCCCAGTTCGCGATGTCGGTGAGGTCGCCATAGTCGGGGTGCACCTGGCTGAAGTCGCTGTGCGGGCTGTGGTAGATGGTGGTGTTGTACTGGCTGGTGTACTGCTCGATGTCCGTCTTGGCGACGTTGTTCGCGTCCACCCACTGGGCGAGGTCGTCCAGCATGTAGCGCAGCACCCGGTGCGGGTCGTAGTAGTCGGAGTTGGCCCAGGCCAGCCACGCGTCGAGGAGCTTGTTCGCGGCGTCCTTCAGGTACCCCTTGCCCAGGGACAGGGCGCGCGAGTACACCGTGCTGCCGGTGCCGGTCGCGTCGCCGTCCCCGACACTTTCGTTGAAGGTCTCGACGTAGTTGTCGTAGTTGTCGCGGATCTTGCCCAGCAGGTTGCGGAAGACCTCCGCGGCCTCGCCCTTCCAGCTCGCGTCGTCCGCGCCGAAGCGGTCCTCCCACTCCTTCAGCAGGGGCGCGGTGTCCTTGAAGAACTTGGCGGCGTAGTCGAAGGACTGCCCGGTGGTGTCGAAGGAGTTCAGGTCCACGACGTCGCCGTCGGCGACGCCGAGGCCGCTGAAGCGGGCGTCCGAGGTGTTGCCCTCGAGGAGCGCCATGAGCGCCGCCCGCGGCCCGTTCATGTACCGGGCGAGCGGGATGGTGCTCATCTTGTCCTTGTTGTAGTCCGTGAACTCGTTGCCCTCACGGACCTGCGCGTCGCCCACGTTGTCGGCGTTCGGAGAGTCGAAGAAGATCTCGTCGCCGGACTTCACGCGGCCCTCGAAGACGATCCGGGCCTGCATGATCTGGTACTTCTTGCCGCTGTCGAAGAAGTAGATGTCGTAGTCTTCGCCGCTGTTCTGAAGGAAGCCGGAGTCCTTGACGACCGAGCTGAGGCTGCGCTTCTGGATGTCCATCCGGAAGAGCTTGCCGCCCTGGTCGGAGCGGAGCGTGTCGAAGATCGTGGAGCGGTCCGGCACCGGGAAGCCGGTGATGTGGGTGACCAGCGTGGCCCAGGTGTCGCCCGACGAGTCCTTCGCTCCGTCGAACTTGTCTATGTTCTTCTCGGAATTCGGATCGTACCGATCGGCCACCGGGCGCCCTTTCTGGTCTGCTGTCGTCCGCACCGGCGCACCGGGTTCTCGTGGGGGTGTGCTGCCGGGTGTTCCTCACGCGGCGTGCCGGGCGGCCGTGGCCGGCCTCCGCGGGCACGCGCGGCAGGGGTTCAGTCTTCGTCGTCCGTCTCGCCGGTGCTGCCGGCGGTGAGGCTGTCGACCTCTTCGAAACTCTGGAGCAGCGTTTGCGCGTCGATCGCGTCCAGGTTCTTGTCCTTGGTCTTGTTCGCCTCGTCGATGGTGTCGGTGAGCGCTTCCTTCAGCTCCTTGAAGAGGTCCATCTGGTCACCGAGCAGGGTGTCGATGGCCTCGGCCGCGGTGCGGATGTCCTCGATCAGCGTCGGCCCCGAGACCAGGGTGTCCTTGGTCATCTTGCCGATGCGCAGGAGCTGCTGGCTCTGGTCGAGGTTGGTCTCGGTGGTGTGCCCGTCGATGAGGTCGCCGAGCGGGCGGACGCCGGACCCGTCGCCCTCCTCGCGGTGCTTCTTCGCGGACTTGTAGACCGGCTGCACCTCGTTGTCCCGGAAGTTCTCCATCTGCTTGAGGTCGAAATGCTTGACGTCGGCCTTGTTGTCGGCCATGGGACGCCTCCTGCTGCTCGTACCGACGGGTGGGGGGACCTGGCGGGCCCGCCTCGCTGAAGGCGGGCCCGTCAGGGCGCCCCATCAGGGGCGCGGGGAACGGCGCGACCAGCCACAACGGACCCGCAGCCGAAGCACCGGTGTCACAGCGGAGCGCTACCGCGCACGCACGCTGCCCCAGTTGTCGGCGCTCTTGCGCTCGTCACGGGAGTGGTTGTCGTGGATGGTCTGGATCAGCTCGCCGTTGTCGCCGAGGAGCTGGGCCATCCGCTTGGTGGCCGCGTCCCACTCCGCCTGTACCTGGATGTACGTCTCCTGGTCCGCACCTTCCCAGGAGCTGACGAGCGGCTTCAGCTCGTCCTCCAGGCGGTTGAGGGTGTTGATGATCTGCTTGGTCTGGTCCATCAGCTCTTCGATGGCATTGCGGACCTTGGGGTACTGAACGTCGATGATGCCGTCGGCCATGACGTCTCCTCTCGGACGGCCGGGCGCCTGGGCCCGGCGGCCCGCGGAGCACGGCCGCACCGGGGAAAGGGGGGCTCGTGCCGCGGGTGGGGGGTGGGGTGGGTCAGCTCAGCGCTTCGAAGACGCCCTGGCTGGTCTTGCTGTTGAGGACCTCGGTCAGGTCCTGGTTCTCCTTCGCCAGGCGGTTGGCGGAGGTGACGTTCTCCTGGAGCGCGTCGATCATCTTGCTGATCTGGACGACCACCGTCTGAGCCTCGGTGTTCCAGCTGCGGAAGAGCTTCAGCAGGGCCTGGCCCTCGTCACCGCCGACGCCGGAACGCGAGGCGATCTCGGAGACGTTGTTCTGGATTTTCTCGACCTGGTCCCGGGCCGTCTCCAGTGAGGAGACACCTCCCAAGCCCTTGGCATAGTCCGCTTTCCTTGCGGCGCTGTCCGCCATGTCGCGCTCCCTTCGTTCAGCAGGCGCATCTCGTCGCACCGTTACCCGATGAGGCTAAAGAGAATCACGCGTTCCACGCAACGCGTGCTGGGGAAGATTTGAGCTTCGCGGGCACCTCAGAATTCGTCCGCGGCAACGGAGTTGTCCGTTTGTTTCCGCAGGATGAACACACGGCGACCGTGCGGACGGCCCCGGGGCACGAACTGTTCGCCGGGCAACACGGGCAGGAAACGGGCGCGTGGAGCCTGCGAACGGTCACCGGTTAGCGGACGCAGGTCCGTACGGCCCGTTCGCGGGATATGACGGGCTCCGGCCGCCGCATTCTTTGAGCTTCTCCTGAGGTTTCGCCGCCTTATCCGAACACGGTGACCACACCAACTCGGTTCAGTATGCACCGAGTTGGCGAGCGGCATTCCACAGGCCGTCCCTTTACCTTTTCTTCGTCACCTTTCGCGCTCCTCGCCGGAATCAGCGCGAGGTGTCCGCTGCGCCCGTGTTGCCCGCCTCGCCTTCCTTGTCCGCCCCGGCGCCGGCTCCGCCCGCACCCGGTTCCCCGGCGCTACCCGGCGCCCCCACGGCGTCCGCCTTCCCGGGTGCGTCCGCTTTCCCGGGCTCGTCCGCCTTCCCGTCGCCGGTGTCGCACTTCGGCGCCGTCACCCCGGGCTCCGACGTGCCCGTGGCGGCGGCCGGGTCCAGGTCCGCGCCGGTCGGCAGGGCCGCGAGCAGCGGCGCCGGGACCGAGCCGATGTCCTCGGCCGTGTAACCGAGCGCCGCCAGCGACTCCTTGCCGGTGACCCGGTACTTCACGCCGTTCTCGGCCACCAGGTAGGTGGTGCCCGCATGTGCGGCGCCGCTCGCGTTCAGGGCCCTGACCAGGGCGCCGTGTCCGGGCCGTACGACCGTGGCGTCCGTGGGGACGCAGGCGTCCACCAGCGGATCGGCGGTGCCCGCCGACACCGCGACCGGCGCGAGATCCGTCAGCGGGACCAGCACCGAGCTGATCCGGGCGCCGCCGTCGTCGCCGTCCACCTGCGCGCACAGCGCGCTGCCGCGCGGCACGGTCTGCGGGTCCGGCGGCGCGTCCGGCAGTTCGTCGGAGCCGGCCGTGCCCGCGTCCTTCGCCCGGTGCTCGCGCAGCGCGTCCGCGCCGACCGTGCGCACCTCGGGCGACTTGCCCTGGTAGGCGTCCTTCTGGGTGGCCGGGTCGCCGAGCACCAGGGCGGCGCCGAGCCGGGTCAGCGGCACCAGGCCGTCCTTGCGCAGCAGTTGGTAGCTGCTGTCGCCGCCGGGCACGCTGACCTTGAAGAGCTGGCCGATCCGGCTGGCCTCGCCGCCGATCTCGGGGCCCTCGTCGCCGCGTCCCTCGACCTCGGGCGGGCTCAGCTCGGGCCCCGGCGCCAGCGCGTCCAGGAAGGCCGCCGTGACCGGGACCGGCTCCTGGGACCCGTAACCGAGGGCGTTGCGGGCGTCGGAGTCGGCGTCCAGCGGCAGCCGGCTGCCCTGCCAGACCAGGTACTCGGTGTCGTCGGGGCCGCTCACCAGCACGCCCTTGTCGGCGGCGACGCCGGTGGCGTCCAGCGGTGCTCCGGCGACCACGGTGGTGGCCTTCGGCTTGTCCACTCCGCTGGTGGCCACGGCGCCCGAGGTGTCGGGCAGCGCCCCTTCGGGCCCGGTGACGCACATGTGCCAGGCGCCGGTGTCGAGCTGGCCCGACTCGGGCACGGCGTCCGGGGCGCCGGTGATGCCGACCGGGGAGCCCACCGGGACGCCCTGTAGCGAGGCGGTGCGGACGTCGGAGGTCTCCAGGTCCGAGCCGCCGATCAGCCGCGCGGAGGCGAAGTTGCGCACCGGGTGCAGTACGCCGTCGGTGCCGGTCCACAGGTAACGGGCGCCGGTGTCGCGGTTGACCACCAGGTGTTCACCGTCGCGCCAGCCGTCGTTCCCGCCGGGGCGCAGCAGACCGTAGACGGTGGCGCCCGCGCCGATCAGGACGGTCACCAGGACGCCGAAGACGACACCGCGGGTGGTGCGCCCGAGCGGGCTCTCCGGGGCGTCCGGGTCGGCCGTCAGCAGGCCCGAGCTGAGCCTGCCCATCATGAATGTGTGGGCGTGTACCTGGTCCCGCTTGGACTGCACGGCCTCTCCTCAACTCGTATCCGATGTCCCGCTCGCGGGTGCGCGCCGCGCCCGTGCGCAGGCGTTCGCGCGGATGTGCTGCGCGCCTGTGCGCAGACGCTCAGCCGAACAGGCCGCGCAGCCAGCCGAACAGGCCCGCCACCCACAGGGTGAGCGGCAGCAGCGCGACGGCCAGAAAGGTGTGCGCGATCTCGGCGGCCCGGCCCCAGTACGGCAGCATCCGGCGGCCCGGGACCGTCCAGGCGGCGACGACGAGTCCGGCCGCGCCGGCCAGCATCACCGCGAGCACCACCACGCGCAGGTCACCGGTGCTGTCCGTCATCCAGGCGCGGGCGAGCAGCAGCAGCCCCCAGATGCCGGGCACGGCCAGGCTCAGCCGCTGGCCGATGTGCACCAGGCCGCGGCTGTGCAGGAGCAGCAGCAGGCTGAGCGCGGCGGCGGTCAGCACCTCGGGCAGGCTGGGGTGTTCGGCGAGGACGACCAGGGTGGCCGCGGTGACGGTGCCGGTGGCGGCGAACAGCGCGGTGACCCAGCGTCCGGCCAGTTCGGTGCGCTCGGCGACCTCGTCGCCCGCGTAGGGCTCGATGCCCTCCTGGAGCTGGCCCGCGGAGGACGGCAGCGCGGGCATCCGCATCCCGGCCAGCTTGAACGCGAACGGTGCCACCACTCCGGCGGCGAGCGCGATCACCGCCGCGACCAGCGCCATCGCGGCCGGCACGGTCAGCCCTGTGTAGCCGAACAGCACCCCGGCGACGGCGGCGGCCACCGAGACGACCGCGGTGGCCAGCAGGGCGGGGGCGCCGACCGCGGTGGCGGCGAGCGCGAGGACCGCGCCGCCCGCGCCGGCCGCGCCCGCGGCGAGCAGCCGCGCGCCCGCGACCCGGGCCGCGTCCGGTCCGGTCAGGTCGCCGCCGGGCAGCAGCCAGCCAGCCAGCGCCAGACAGGGCGCGACCAGCAGGCCGAGCACGGTCGCGGAGAGCCGGTCGCCGACCGCGCGGCTGGCCGATCCGGCGCCCGCGAGCAGCAGCAGCCCGATCACGGCGGCGCAGGCCGCACGGGCCGAGCCGGAGCCCAGCGCCCCGGGCCAGAGCAGCAGTACGAGGGCGGCGAGCACGATCGCCACCGCGGTGCCGAGGAGCAGTCCGCGGGCGGCCCCCGGGTGCCAGGTGTGCAGTTTCCTGGCCGCGGTGTCGGCTATCCCGTCCACCAGGTCGTCGAGCCGGGCCTCGGGCAGCGCCTCGGTGTGCGGGCGCAGGTAGAGCACGTCGCCGTCGGCGAGCCCGGCGCGGGTGAGGGTGGTCTCCTCGTCGAGCGGGGCGTCGCCGAGCCGCTGGAGCACCCAGCCCGCGTGGTCGAGTCCGGCCTCCTCGGCCTCCTCGCCGACGTAGCGCAGCAGCGTGGGCAGGAGATCGGCGACCGGCACGTCGGCGGGCACGGCCAGATCGACGGAGACGCTAGGCGCACGTACGGTCAGGCGGCACAGTTCGGCCACCGCGCTGTCGGTCATCAGCTGAACTCTCGTCTTCCGTGGGGGGCTTTACCGGAGGACTTCTCCGGCACTTCCCCGGAACAGGGGGATGTGCGAAGAGTACGGAAGACCCGTGCGGGCCGGAACGGGGGGCCGGGTACGGGAATTGGGGCCCGTACGCACGGCGACCGCCTCTCCCGCGTGGACAGGGCGCGTTCCGTGAATGCAGACTACTGCCTGCGCCCACCGATTCGTGCTGCGGCCCTGGCCCCTGGTCCGGGACGGAGTTGAACGTCAGGGAGTTGCCCGTCGCCTGCTTTCCCCTGGAACTTTCACGCGGCGTTCACAGCCCCGTCCGGTGCCCGGAGAATCAGCGTGGTGCGGTCTTTCCCGATGCCGGGAGCACCGACCCGCCGCTATGCCGGTATGCCGGTATTCGGCACGGGCCGGAAAGTCAGTGAAACCGGAGGTTCTGTTCCTTGAGTGTCGTGCTGTTTCGCCGACCGGCCCGCAGGCGCGGACCCGAGATGCCCGAAGGGCAATTGACCCTCCAGGAACCTCCGGTCCTCGCCGAGACGGTGCCGGACACCTCGGCGATATGGACCTATTTGCCGATGGCGCTGATGTCGGTGTCCATGATGCTGATGTTCCTGCGCTCCGGCGGCAGCGGCAACGGCGTCCTCATGTACCTGGCGATCGGCGTCATGGCGCTGTCCGCCGGTGCCATGCTCCTTGGCCAGCTGATGCGCCGCTCCGGCGAGCGCAAGCAGCGCCTGAAGGGCGAACGCCGCGACTACCTCCGCTATCTGGCGCAGACCCGCAAGCGGGTCAGGGCCACCATCACGGAGCAGCAGCGGGCGCTCGCCTGGCGCCACCCGGAGCCCTCCTCGCTCCGTGCGCTGGCCCGCACCACACGGCTGTGGGAGCGGCGTCCGGCCGACGAGGACTTCGGCGAGGTGCGGCTCGCGGTCGGTGAGCAGCAGCTCGCGCTCGCCCTGAACCCGGTCTCCACCCGCCCGGTGGAGGACCTCGAACCGCTCTGCGCACACGCCCTGCGCCGCTTCATCCGCGCCTACTCCACCATCCCCGAGCAGCCCCTCGGCCTCTACCTGCGCTCCTCGGCACGGGTCCTGCTGCGCCCCGAGGAAGCCTCCGGCGAGACACCGGCCGAAGCCCCCGCCGAGAGCGGCGCCGCGGACCCGGGCCCGGAGGCGGTACGCGCCCTGGTGCGCGCCATGATCGGCCAGCTCGCGGTCTTCCACGCGCCCGAGGAGCTGTGGCTCGTCTTCTGCGTCAGCGACGAGCGGCGGCCCGACTGGGAGTGGGCCAAGTGGCTGCCGCACACGCTGCACCCGCACGAGGAGGACGGCTCGGGGCAGGTCCGCCGGATCACCGCCGACCTCACCGAGCTGGACGACCTGCTCGGCGCCGAGTTCGCCGAGCGCCCCGGCTTCGACCCGGACGCCCGCCCCGGCCGCGACGAGCCGTACACGGTCGTCGTCCTGGACGGCGTCACCGTCCCCGAGGGCCACCGCTGGGCCGGGCACGGCTACCGCAACGCCCTGATCCTCGACATCTCCGGGGCGCTGCCCTGGAAGCCGGGGCGCAACACGCTGCGGCTGAGCGTCGGGCCCGACCGGGTGAGCCTGGCGCGCACCGACCGCAGCCGCAAGGAGCGTTCCGTACCGCTCGGCCGCCCCGACCGGCTCGGTCCGCTCGGCGCGGAGTCCCTGGCCCGGCTGCTCACCCCGCGCCGGATGAGCCTGGGCACCGACATCGCGCAGCCGCTGGACAGCGACGTCGAGCTGACCACCCTGCTCGGCATCCCGGACCTGCACCGGCACGACCCGCGCACCCTCTTCGAGCGGCACACCGGCTCGTCCCGGCTGCGGGTGCCGATCGCGGTCGGCGTGGACGGCCGCCCGGTGGAGCTCGACATCAAGGAGTCCGCGCAAGGAGGTGCGGGCCCGCACGGCATGCTGATCGGCGCCACCGGCTCCGGCAAGAGCGAGCTGCTGCGCACCCTCGTCCTCGGCCTCGCCCTGACCAACTCCTCCGAGACGCTGAACTTCGTCCTGGTCGACTTCAAGGGCGGCGCCACCTTCCTCGGCCTGGAGGAGCTGCCGCACACCTCCGCCGTCATCACCAACCTCGCCGACGAGGTCGCCCTGGTGGAGCGCATGCAGGACGCCCTGCACGGCGAGCTCATCCGCCGCCAGGAACTGCTGCGCGCCGCGGGCAACTACACCTCGGCCCTGGAGTACGAGCGGGCCCGCGCCGCCGGTGCGGACCTCGCCCCGCTGCCCAGCCTGTTCGTGGTGGTCGACGAGTTCAGCGAGCTGCTGTCCACGCACCGGGAGTTCATGGACCTGTTCGTGATGATCGGCCGGCTCGGCCGCTCCCTCGGCGTGCACCTGCTGCTGGCCTCGCAGCGCCTGGACGAGGGCCGCATGCACCAGCTGGAGAGCCACCTGTCGTACCGCATCGGTCTGCGCACGTTCTCCGCCATGGAGAGCCGGGGCGTGCTCGGCGTGCCGGACGCCTACGAGCTGCCCGCCCAGCCCGGCAGCGGCTACCTCAAGTCCGGCATGGAGTCCCTGACCCGGTTCCGCGCCGCCTACTCCTCCGGTACGTACCGGCGCCGCACCGGCGCGGTCGTGCAGGCCCGGGTGGCCAGCCAGGTGGTGCCGTACACCAGCGGCTGGGTGGTGCCGCGCACCATCGAGGCGGCGCCCGAGCCGGAGCCGGAGGTCACCGAGACCGGCGACGAGGAGACCCTGCTCGCCGTCGCCCTCGACCGGCTGCGCGACTCCGGGCCCGCCGCCCACCAGGTGTGGCTGCCGCCGCTCGGCGAACCGGCCTCGCTGGACGTCCTGCTGCCCGGTC
The DNA here is from genome assembly GCF_042732375.1 of Streptomyces sp. NPDC059785. Taxonomy (NCBI): domain Bacteria; kingdom Bacillati; phylum Actinomycetota; class Actinomycetes; order Kitasatosporales; family Streptomycetaceae; genus Streptomyces; species Streptomyces sp. NPDC059785. The sequence continues at coordinate 55,541 of NZ_JBHWHV010000008.1, read as the reverse complement.
TCGCGCCCGACCCCGAGCGCGGTCTCACCGCGGCCGGCTGGTCCGGTACCGGCAAGCTGCGGGTCCCGGTCGGCCTGGTGGACAAGCCCTTCGAGCAGCGCCGCGACCCGCTGGTCGTGGACCTGTCCGGGGCCGGCGGCCACGTCGCGATCGCGGGCGGCTCGCAGAGCGGCAAGTCCACCCTCGCCCGCACCCTGATCACCGCGCTCGCCCTCACCCACACCCCGGCCGAGGTCCAGTTCTACTGCCTCGACTTCGGCGGCGGCGGTCTCTCGCAGCTCGCCGGGCTCCCGCACGTCGGCGGCGTCGCGGCCCGCCTCAACCCCGAGCGGGTGCACCGGGCCGTCTTCGAGGTGATGACGCTGCTGGCCCGCCGCGAGCAGTTCTTCGTGGACCACGCCCTGGACTCGATGCAGTCCTACCGCCGCCGCCGGGCCGCCGGGGAGTTCCCCGACGAGCCGTTCGGCGACGTGTTCATGGTGGTCGACGGCTGGTCCACGGTCCGCCAGGACTACGACGACCTGATACCGAGGTTCAACGAGATCGCCGCCCGCGGCCTCAACTACGGCATCCACCTGCTGGTCACCACCACCCGCTGGGTGGAGCTGTCCGCGCAGGTCCGCGACCAGTCGGCGACCCGGCTCGAACTGCGGATGGGTGACCCGATGGACTCCGAGATCGACACCCGCAAGGCCCGTTCGGTGCCGCGCAGCGGCGGTCGCGGCATCACCGCCGACAGCAAGATGCACTTCCTGGCGGGCCTGCCCCGCCTTGACGGCAGCGGCTCCCTCGAAGACCTCGGCGACGGCGTCAAGCACCTGGTCTCCGAGGTCTCCCGGCACTGGAAGGGCGCCCCCGCCCCGCAGGTGCGGATGCTGCCGCACCGGCTGCCGCTCGCCGAACTCCCCGCGCCCGAGGCCACCGAGGGCGGCGGCATGCGCCTCCCGCTCGGCATCGACCAGGACGCCCTGGAACCGGTCTGGCACGACTTCAGCCGCACCCCGCACCTGATCGTGGTCGGCGACACCGAGAGCGGCAAGACCAACCTGCTGCGCCGTGTCACCCAGGGCATCACCGCCCGCTACGCCCCCAGCGAGGCGAAGATCATCGTGGTGGACTACCGGCGTACGCTGGTGGACTCCATCCCCGAGGAGTACCGCATCGGGCACGTGATCTCCCTGGACAACCTCAAGGAGACGATCGACGGCGCGGCCCGCGCGATCAAGACCCGGGTCCCCGGCGCGGACATCGCACCGGCCCGGATGCGCCAGTGCGACTGGTGGACCGGCCCGCGCCTGTTCATCCTTGTCGACGACTACGACATGGTCGTCGGCAGCAGCACCTTCCAGAACCCCTTCGAGCCGCTCTTCGAGCACCTGACGCTCGGCTACGAGACGGGTCTGCACCTGATCGTGGCGCGCAGCGCCATGGGCGCGGGCCGCGGTCTCAGTGACGGCCTCGTCCGCCGTCTCGACGAGGCCAACAACCCGGCCGTCGTGCTCTCCTGCCCGCCCACCGAGGGCCGCCTCTTCGGCGACGCCAAGCCCCTCAACCTGCCGCCGGGCCGGGCCCTGCACATCGCCCGCCGCCGGGCCCGCCTGATGCAGACGGCGCTGGTGGAGGAGGGCTGAGCGGAGCCGACCGTACGGACCGGAAACGGCGGTGGGGGCCACCTGAAGAAAGGTGGCCCCCACCGCCGTTTCCGGTCTCCGCCCGCCGTTACCGGGTGCCGCCCACCGTTACCGTGTGCCGCCCGCTGTTTCCCGGCCGGACGCCACCCCCGCGCCCGAGCCCCACCCGCTACTTCCCGGCCGGACGCCACCCCCGCGCCCGAGCCCCACCCGCTACTTCCCGGCCGGACGCCAGCCCCGCGCCCGAGCCCGCGGCAGGACGAACGCACCCCACAGCACCGCGAGCACACCGGCCGTGCCGAGGATGACGAACAGGGTCGCGCGGCCCATGGCGCGGTCGGCGGACGACGTGTCCCGGACGGTGACCGGCTCCGCGGCCTGCTCGGCCTTGGCCGGGGCACCGGAGCCCGCGTCGCCGAGGACCGTGGTGACGGCGGCGTACGGGTCGAGCTGCGGGATGTCGGCCGGGTACGCGGTCGCGGTCAGCCGCCGGGCGACGGCGTCCGCCGAGTCGTCGGGGTGGGTGGCGCGGACCACCGCGGCGGCCCCGGCGGCGTAGGCGGCGGCCACCGAGGCGCCGCCGCCCAGGTAGTGGCCGTCGCCGCGCGGACCGCCGGAGACCACCCCGGCGCCGGGTGCGGCCAGGTCGATGCCGGTGGTGGGCAGCGCGGTGTCCGGGCGGGTGCCCGCGGGCAGCATGTCGGCGACCGAGAGGACCCCGGCTTCACCGGCCGGCCAGTACGTACGGGACGGGGTCTCGTCGGAACTGTTGTTGGTGGTCGGGTCCGGAGCGGCGGCGGCGACCACCACCGCACCCGCCTTCCGGGCGTCGGCGACGGCCTGGGTCAGCGCCGAGTCACGCTTCGTCAGGGCCACCCCGACCGCGATCACGTCGGCCTTGGCCTCGATCGCCTGCCGCACGGCCTGTACGACCAGGTCGGCGCTCGCCTGCCCGCGCTCGTCGGTGCCGCGCAGGGCGAGGATCTTCGCGCCCGGGGCGACCCCGGCGAGGCGCGGGCTGTCCCCGCCGTCCCCGGCGATCAGCCCGGCCAGGAAGGTGCCGTGCCCGACGCAGTCGTCCCCGGCGGTGCCCTCGGCCGTGACCCGGCCGTCGAGCCCGGCGGCGCCGGTCGCCACCCCGGTGTCGATCAGCGCGACCGTGACGCCCGTACCGGTGCTGTACTGGTGCAGCCGGTCCAGGTCGAGGCGCTGGCGCGACCAGTCCTGCTTCTTGGCCTGCTCCTTGGACGCGGCGGTGCACGTCACGTCGTCGGCGTCCGGGTCGAACGCGGGTGGCATGGCGGGCAGTTCCTGCGCCTTGCCCCCGTCGGCCGCCGGGAGAGCCGCGGGCAGGCCGGCGACCGGGGCGGAGACGGGCGGCGCAGCTTGGGCCGCGGCGGCCGTGGCGCCCGTAGCAGCCGTGGTGGCCGTAGCAGCCGTGGCTCCCGTGGACAGCAGCAGCGCGGCGGCGAGCCCGGCGCCGGTCAGCAGACGGGCGGCAGGCAGCGGACGGGCCGCGGGCAGCGAACGGGCGGGGGCGACGGCCGCGGCCGGTCGGCGGGCAGCCCCGGAAGCAGCGCCATGGGCAGCCCCGGAAGCGGCTCCGTGGGCGGCGCCGGAAGCGGCGCCATGGGCGGTCGCGCGGGCGGCCCCGCGAGCGGGCCGCCTCACTGCTGGACCGCCTTCGGAGCCACGGCGACGACGTCCTCGGGCAGGAGGATGCGCAGGTCGTCCAGGGTCGGCGCGGCCAGCGAACTGAGCCGCCCCGCCTGCCGGGTGATCATCGACTCGACCACCTGGCGCGCCGAGCGCGCGTTGCCGAAGGACCGGTCCCGTGGCAGCGCCTCGAAGTACTCCTTGAGCACGGGCCCGGTGCCGGGCCCGCACTCGTAGCCCATGCTCGCGGCCTGGGAACGCACGATGGTGACCAGTTCCTCGGAGGAGTAGTCCGCGAAGGCGACCCGGCGCGGGAAGCGGGAGGCCAGACCCGGGTTGGAGGCGAGGAAGCGCTCCATCTCGTCGGTGTAGCCCGCGACGATCACGACCACCTCGTCCCGGTGGTCCTCCATCAGCTTCAGCAGCGTGTCCACCGCCTCCTGGCCGAAGTCGTTGCCGCCGCCGCGCGGGGTGAGGGTGTACGCCTCGTCGATGAACAGCACACCGCCCCGGGCCCGTTCGAAGACCTCGCGGGTGAGCTGCGCGGTGTGGCCGATGTACCGGCCGACCAGGTCGGCGCGGGCCGCCTCGATGAGCTGACCCCGCTCCAGGATACCGAGCTGGGTCAGGATCTCCCCGTAGAGGCGGGCGACGGTGGTCTTGCCGGTGCCGGGCGGGCCGGTGAAGACCAGGTGGTGGCTGAGCGACGGCACCGGAAGACCGGCGGCGGCCCGGTGCCGGGCGGTGGTGATGAGGTTGACCAGGTCGGCGACGTCGCGCTTCACCTCGGCCAGACCGATCATGTCGCCGAGGCGGGTCAGCGGGTCGTCGGCCGGGACCGCGGTGTCGGTGGCCTGCGCGGCGGCGGTGGCGGAGACGTCCTCCGGCAGCAGCAGCCGCAGATCACGCTCGCCGACCGTCTGGAGGGTGGCGAGCCGGACCGCCTGCCGGTCCACCATCTCCTCGAACACGCCGCGCGCGGCACGGCCGTTGCCGAAGCCCGCGTCCCGCGGCATCGCCTCGAAGTGCGCGGCCAGCGCCTCGGCGGTGCCCTCGCCCAGCTCGTACTGGTGCTGGGCGCACATGCTCTCCATGATCGCGACCAGCTCGGGCACCGAGTAGTTCTCGAACTCGACGCTCCGCGAGAAGCGGGAGGCGAGACCCGGGTTGGAGGCGAGGAACTTCTCCATCTCGCCGGTGTACCCGGCGACGATCACGACCGTCTCGTCCCGGTGGTCCTCCATCAGCTTCAGCAGCGTGTCCACCGCCTCGCGGCCGAAGTCGGCGCCGCCGTTGCCACTGTCGGAGGTCAGCGTGTACGCCTCGTCGATGAACAGCACCCCGCCGAGCGCCCGCTGGAAGGTGTCGGTGGTCTTGATCGCCGTACCGCCGACGACCTGCGCGACCAGGTCGGCGCGGGAGACCTCCACGAGGTGCCCGCTGCGCAGCGAACCGAGTTCGGCGAGGATCGCCCCGTAGAGGCGGGCCACGGTCGTCTTACCGGTACCGGGCGGACCGGCGAAGATCAGATGCCGGCTCATCGGCGGGGCGGACATGCCCAGTTGTTCACGCCGTTGCGCGAGCTGGGTCAGATTGACCAGCGTACGCACCTGTTGCTTGACGTTCTCCAGGCCGATCAGCGAGTTGAGGGCGCCGAGCGGGCCGTCCGCGCGGTCCGGCGGAGGCGCGTCCGCGGCACCGGACCCGGCCGGGTCGGTGTTCTCCGCGCTGCCGCTGCCCCAGGCGTCACGCTTGCCGTTGTCGTTGCTGGTCAGCCCCTCCACGGCGAGCCGTTCGCCGGGCGCCGTCTGCACCAGGCCGCCGCCCTCGTTCTCCCGGGCGATGCAGTTCACGATCGAGACCGGCGCGGTGGACTCCACCCGGAAGCCGTCCTGGGCGCCGCCGCTGACCTCGCAGCCGCTGAGCGAGGCGAGCGCGCCCTCGTGGAGCAGGAAGCCGTGCCCCTGCGCGGCGTGCACCGTGGTCCGGTTGGCGGTCAGCTCACCGCCGCCCGCGACCACCACCCCCTCCTCCCCGGATATCTCGATCCGGAAGTCGCGGACGGTGACGTTGCCGCCGTCCTCCACGACCAGGCCGCTGGTGGCGGTGTCGGAGACCCCGCCGCCGGCCAGGTAGAGCGTGCTGCCGGAGGCCACCCGCACGCCGGCGCCCTTGGGCCGTACGATCTCGCAGTCCTCGGCGCGGCCACGGGCGTCCTTGCTCGCGGCGATGCCGTCACCGGAGGGCTCGACGAGTCTCGCCCGGCGCAGCAGCGGATTGGCGCCGCCGCGCACGGAGACGGCGGGCGCACCGCCGATGACCTCGAGCCGGTCCAGTTCGGCCGCGGAGTCCTCCTCCAGCAGCAGCCCGGTCTGCTCGCAGTCACGGACCGTCAGACCGGTCAGCGCGGGCGAGGCGGCTCCGGCGACCCGCAGCGCCACGCCCTGCGCGCCGTCCACCCAGCAGTCCTCGAAGGTGCCGCGCGCCCGGTCGGTGACCAGCACGCCGTGGCCCCTGGTGCGCGAGACCCGGCAGCGGCGCAGCACCGGGTCGGTGCCCTGGGCCAGCGCGATGCCGTTCCCGGAGGCGCCGGTGACCCGGACGTCCTCCAGGGTCGTACGGCCCGCGCTGCTCAGGTGCACGCCCGTGCTGGTGTCGTGCACCACGGTGCGGGTCACCGTGAGGGTGCAGTTCTGCTCCAGGGCGATGGAGGGCTTGTCGGTGGAGGAGATGTCGCAGTCCTCGACGGTGCCGCGGGCCTCGCCGTTGGCCAGTACGCCGTTGCCGCGGGCGTCGCGCACGGTGCAGCCGCGCATCCGGGCCTCGCCCTGCTCGGCGACGACCAGACCGCTGGTGCCCAGGTGCTCCAGGGTGCAGGACTCCACGGTGGTGGGCGTGGTCGAGGTGACCACGATGCCCGCGCCCTGCGAGTTGCTGACCCGGCACTCGCGCAGCGCGAGGGAGCCCGTGCCCCCGGCCAGTACGGCGGTCCAGGCGGCGCCGATGATCTCGCAGCCGTCGAGCGCGGCCTGCCCGCGCCGCACGTCCACGGCCGGCTGCTCGGCGTCGCCGCCGCGCAGGGTGAGTTCGGCGAGCATCACGGCGTCGGCGCGCAGCGAGAGCACGCTGCCCGTACGCGGCCGGATCTCGACCGTTCCCCGGCCCTCGGCGGCGGTGAGGGTGACCCGGGTGTGGATCACCAGGTTCTCCGCGTACGTCCCGGGCCGGACGCTGATCAGCGCGCCGGTACGGGCAGCCGAGAGCGCCTCACCGATCGTCCGGTAACGGTCCTGGTCCCCGGGACCGACCGTCAGTACCTGGCGCGACACGCACCAACCTCCTTGCTCAGGCGGCGTCCGAAGCCGGCGCCCCACCTCGCCGGGGGCGCGGGCCGGCGAGCCGACGGTGCCATCATGCCTTGCCCTCGTGGCGGGCGGGTTTCGGGAGCGGTGCTCCCGGTCTGAACGGACGGGGTGCCCCCCGTTGTCGAGCGGGAGCGGTCGGGAGCGATCGGCGCTCCCGTCCTGGAACGTCCGGCGCTCCCGTCCTGGAACGTCCGGCGCTCCCGTCCTGGAACGTCCGGCGCTCCCGTTCCGGAGCGTCCGGCGGTCAGACGCTCCACTTCTGGTTGTCGGCGCCGGTGCAGCGGAACAGTTGCAGCGCCGCCCGGTTGTCCCGGTTGCCGTCCTTGATGTCGACGCACATGCCGACGACGGTGTTGACCAGGTCGTGGGCCTCGTTCAGCACGAACTGCTGCGCGTCGTTGCCGTTGCACCAGGCGATCTGGATGGGTGTGGTGTTGCTGAAGTTCGCGTTGGCCACGTCGAGGCACTTGCCCTGGATGCGGATCGTGCCGTCGGAGGCGAACTGCCACTTCTGCGCGACGGCGTTGTTGCAGTCCCACATCTGGAGCGCTTTGCCGTCGCTGAAGTCGCCGCCGGGTACGTCGAGGCAGCGCCCGTTGAGATGGCTGCGCAGGGCCATGGGCGCGCTGAAGGTCACGGCACCGGCCTTGGACGCCTGGTTGCTCCCGCTGCCCGACGTCTTCTTGGACGACTTCTTCTCACCGGTGTCCTTCTTGGCCGCGCTGCCGCCGTCGTCCTTGCCCTCCGCCGAGGCGCTCGGCGTCGACTTCTCCGCGGACGCACCGGACTTGCCGGCGTCGGCGGACTTCTTCGGACTCTCCGAGACACCGCCGTCCGAGGGGCTGCTGTCGGGCGTACTCGCGGCGAAGTCTCCCGGCGAGTCCTGCCCACCGCCGCCGAGCACGGTCTCGGCCGCGGTCGGCACCTTGCGGCCGTCGTCGTCGTGGTCTCCGCCGAGCACCAGGAACGGCACCGACACGAGCAGCGCGCCCGCGACGGTGGCCCCGGCGAGCACGGCCCGGTTCGGCCGCCCCACGGGACCGGCCTCCGCCTGGGGCCGGTCGATGGCGGTGGCGGTCATGGTCCGCACGAAGGCGGGCAGCCGGCTCTTGGACTCGGCGGCGGATTCGGCGTCCGCGTCAGGAGCGGGGTCGGCGGTTTCCGGGGCGGAGGCGGTTTCGGCGTGGGCCGCGGTGCCGGTCTGAACCTCGGTCCCGGCACCGGTGTCAGCAGCGGCCTCGGGCTCGGCCTTCTCGGCCTTCTCGGTCTTCTCGGCCTTCTCGGTCTTCTCGGTCTTCTCGGCCTTCTCGGTCTTCTCGGCCTTCGCCGCTACGGGTTCGGGCTCGGCGGCAGCCGCGGCTGCCGGGCCGGCCGGGACCGGGGCGGCCTTCTCCTCGCCGTCGGAAGAGGTCTCGGCCTGTGCAGCGGCGGATGAGGGGGAAGTGGGGGGCTGGTGGGCCGAACGCGTCACGGGTTCCTCCCTGTGATGTGGGGCCAGGGTTCAGGGGAGTTGTCGGTCCGGTCCGCGGAGGAGGTCGTGGGGGCCGCGGCCGGAGGAACGGTGTGATCCGGCGAGCCGGGAGAGTTCTGGGAGGAGTCGGGAAGACTGTCCGCCGGTACGAGAAGGGGGGCCGCGGCCCCGGCGTTGACCATCAGCCGCGTGCCGGAACCGCTCAGCGAACGGCTCAGTTCCCGTACCGATGTCCGGTCATGGTGAAGTGCCTCGGACATGAACTCGTGCTCCGCCGAGGTGAAGACGAGCACCACCGGCGCCCCGTCCCGCCCGGCGGCCATGAGCGGCAGGCCGTCCGGCCCGCGCACCATGGTGACGTCCGCCTCCGCGAGTACGGCGAGGGCGTCGTCCACGGAGCCGTAACCGGTGGCGGCCCGCTGTGCCGCCGCGTCGACCGGATCGGTGGGCTCGGGCCAGCCGAGCATCCGCGCCGAGGGCCGGTACGCGGGGTTGGCGCGGTACTCGCTCACGCCCCCGCTGTCGTCCGACTGCCACTCCCCCAGCACCGCCCACTCGGGCGGCGTCCGCTCCTCGGTCCACTCGGGATCCACGACACCGATCCAGTGCCCGGGCGCACGGCGGGCGGCGTCCTTGACGGCCTGGGGTATCTCGGGCGGATCGGTGGCCTCGGCGGCATCGGCGGCGGAGGGCATCTTCACCTGAACTCTTGGGGCGGTACGGGCGGCATGCGCGCACGCAAGCACGATTCGGATCAAGAAGTCAACAGCATGCCATACGGCCCCTGTCGGCAGCGGCCCGGGGAAGGCCCGTATCGCCCTCCGGCCTGCCCGTTTCCTGCCCGACCGGAGAACTTTTGGGAAACAGTCAGGCGTGGCCGGACAAAGCGCCGTGACGGTTGGGACGAGAGGGCGACCGTTGCTCAAGCGACGGGCTAAGTTGGGCACCCCCGAGGAGGAGTACCCGATGTCCCCCCACAACGAGACTCCGGGCGCGGAAGGCGCGGCCGAAGCGGAAGGCGCGACCGAAGCGGCCGGCGCTCCCGGCGCTTCCGGTGCTTCCGGCGGCGGCGTGAACGCGAAGGCTGCCGCCGCTCCCGCGGAGAAGACCGGACGGTCGTCCGAGCCGTCCGAGTCGCCCGAGCCGTCCGCGCCCAGCGCACCGGACGAAAAGGCCGAGAAGGCCGAGGGAACCGAGGAGGCCGAGAAGGCCGGCAAGGCACCGAAGTCGTCACCACAACCGCAGCCGCCTGCCGAGTCGGAGACGAGCACAACCTCAGCGGAAGAACCCGCCGCAGCCACCGCACCCGCGGCACCCGCGGCACCCGTCGCCGACACCGCCGAGGCGTCCGATCAGAAGGCCGTCGCGGTCGCGGTGGCCGCCGCGACGCCGCCGCCGGACACCAAGTCCGGCACCGGCGTCGACGGCGGACGCCCCCGCAAACCGGTCCTGGCGGGAGCGGCGATAGCCGGCGCCGCCCTGATCGCCATACCGCTGCTGCTGGCCGGAAGCGGGCACGACGAGGACCGCCACGACACCGCCAAGGGCGTGAGCGCGGACACGGTCCTGAACCCGAACACCGCCCCCGCCGACCTCGAGGACTACGTGGCGGGGAAGTCGAGCCCGTCGCCGGAGAAGAAGAAGGCGAAGAAGAGCGCGGCTCCCAGCACCTCCGCCCCCGCCGCGCCCGCACCGGAGCCCACGCCGAGCAAGACGCCCGAGGCGAAGAAGAGCAAGTCCGCGCCGAAGAAGGCCGAGAAGCCGAACTGGACCACCGAGACGGTGTCCGCGCCCAGCACGCTCGAGGTCAACCAGGCGTGGACCACGAACCGCATCCGCCTGGTGATGCAGACGGACGGCAACCTGGTCGTCTACAACGAGAAGGGCAAGCCGATCTGGGCGACGATGACCTTCGGCGACAACTACCACGCGACCTTCCAGAACGACGGCAACCTCGTGGTCTACACCCCGGACAACCGCCCGGTCTGGGCCTCCCGGACAGACGGCCACGAGGGCGCCCAACTGATCCTGAGAGCCGACGCGAAGGTGGTCATCGTGCAGAACGGCGGGGTTCTCTGGTCGACCTGACCGCCCCGTTGCCCGGTCGGACGCCCAACTGCCCGCGTCCGGCCGCCGGCTGACTCACCGCACAGCGTCGTGAGTGGCTGGACAGGCTTTGAGGTCGCCGGTCAAGACGATCACCTGGTCGATCCGGCCGTCCCGCAGGTGCACCATGTCCGTCCCCCCGCAGTCAGGACCGCCGCCCGGTGTGCTCGGCGTCCGGTGTGCTCGGCCTACGAAGTGAGTGCCTGGCACAGAAGCTCCGTCACGTAAGTATCGGAGGAGACGTCGAAGGTGTACTGCCAGACGGCACGACGGCCCGGACCGGGGGAGATCAGGCTCAAGGGCGCCGACATCAGCGCGCCCGCTTCTCCAGGTCCGCCAGCAGATCGTCGAGCACCGTCTCCTCCTCGACCCGGACTCCGTGTTCCGTGAGGGCGACGGCCAGGGCCGGATCCCATGGAGTCGCCGCGGACGCTCCTGCCAGCTCCTGCGGCTCGGCCACCTTGCACACGGCCGCTCGGTAGTCGGCCGCTCCGTACCGCCACGGCCGCCACGCGACACCTCGCCCCAGGGCCGTGGCGATGCGCATCCCGCCCCAGTCGAAGTCACCGTGGTAGAGGATTTCGGCCCCCTGCGCGGACAAGGCACGCAGCAGTGTCAGCGCGGCGGCCGAGGGCTGCCCCTGAAGGCACGCCAGGGGTGGGCACGCGGGGCCGAGGGCGTCGGCCGCGGCTGACAGGACGGCCGGGTTCTCACACACGTGCACGACACCTGTTCCCGAGAGGACAACGCCTTGAGCGTGGCGGGTGAGGGACCGCAGCGTCAGGACCGCGGGCTCTCCCGCGTCGGCCGTCCAGTCGAGGGCCGGTGTGCCCCTGAGGTTGAGGGTCAGAACCGTGGACGACACGTCGTCCTTGAGCAAGCCTGCCGAGGCCCAGGCTTCCCTTCGCCACTCGGCACCGGAACCGTCGGGAAACCCCGTGAGGCACCGGAGCCCTGACAGGACGAGAGCGGCGAGCGGTGTCCCCTCGTCCAGGGCATGGGCGCCGGAGAGATGGCGTGCCGCGAACGTCGCACGCGACGTCGGGGGAACCGCGGGCAGCGCGCGCAGCGCCCGGACGGCGGCGGTGACCAGCGGACCAGCGGCTTCCGGTGTACGCGCGAGCCGTCGTACGTAACCGTCCTCGCGTATCCGGTCCGCCCACTCGGCCAGCCCGGCGTCCAGGGCGTCGAGCGGGCCGTACGCCTCCTGCCAGGCTCGTTCCCGCCTGCCGCGTACCTCCGCGTGCACGGCGACGGGTCCGGTCAGTGCCACCACCGCGGCCTCCAGCCCGCCAGGACTGACACCGGAGTCGCGCAGGATCGCGTCCACCGCGTCCAGGCGTACGGTGAGGGACCGGCCCGCGCCCGGGGTGCGTCCCAGAAGACGCTCGGCGGCCCGGCGCTGGAGTTCGTCCGGGTGCGCCAGGGTGACCGTGCCGGTGAGCGGTCTGCCGGAGGCCATCCGCTGACGGACGCGTTCCAGGAACCAGGCGAGGCCGGCGTCCCCGAGCAGCCGTCCGAGGCGCGCGGCGTCGACCTGTCCGCCGGTCGTGGGCTGCGGATCGGCCGAGGACCGCGGAACCGGAGGATTCACGTCCACAGGGACCCCTGTTCGCTGGTGCCGTCCGCGCCACCGGTACATGTCCCGCCGGTGGCCGTTCCTGCCGCGCCACCGGTACGTGTCTCCACGGTGGCCGGTCCCACCGCGTCGCCGCCGTCGCCGCCGTCGCCGCCCTCCCGTACCCGTACGTGGCCGTCCGCCTGGCTGGGGATCGCCGCCGCGCGCGTGGTCGCGCCGGGCTCGGGGCCGCGCCGCCGGTCGCTGCCGTCCCATTCCCAGCGGGTCACCAGGACGGCGTCGATGTCGTCGACGCGGGAGAGCTGTGCGATGGCGATGCCGGGGACCTGCGGGTAGCAGGCCCACTCCCGTTCGCTGGTCATGACGACGTCGAGGTCGAACGCGCGCAGCAGGCCCAGGCACTTGGCGCGCGAGTCGTCGTCCACTCCGGCGAACGCCTCGTCCAGGGTGACCAGACGCAGTGCGTGCGCGCCGCCCGCGCTCGCGTAGTGGGAGGACGCCGCGGCGAAGAGGGGCACGGACGCCGCGAGGACGCGTTCGCCGCCGGAGGCGGGTCCGGTGGCCGGTACCCACTTGCCGTGCTGGTGGCGCTCGACACCGAACTCGTGCCAGGCCCGGTAGTCGAGGGCGGCGGTCAGATCCTCCTGCCAGCTGCCGGAGCTGTCGTCGGCCTGGCGGCGCGCGATCTGTTCCTGGAGGAACGCGCCGACCGCGGTCCGGTCCTGCGGCGACCAGGCGTCGGCGGACTGGCGCAGCCGCTCCCGGGCCTGGGCCAGCCCCTGCGGGGCCCGGCGGGAGGCCCGCCACACCAGGCGCAGCTTCATCCCGGTCGAGGTCGGCCGCTCCTCGAGTTCCCGGTTCATCGCGCGTACCTGACGTTCGGCGGCTCCGATCAGCTCCTGGAGCGTCCCGGCGACCTCGGTGATCAGATGCGTCTCCAGGATCTCCCGTTCGTGCGCCGACAGGATGCGGGTCAGTTCGGCGACCTCCGTGGCCAGGGCTTCGGCGAGTTCGGGCACGGCGCGCTGCCGTCCCTGGTAGACGATGTCGACCCGCATGCCGTCCTCGCTCGGACGGGCGGTCGCGGTGTGACCGTGCCGGGACAACGCGTCCTGGAGCCGGCCGAACTCCTCGCTCAGCCGCTTCTGTACGCGTTCCCAGGCCGCGTCCGAGTCGTCGGTGGCCGAGAGCCGGGACTCGACGGCACGGGCGAGGCTCACGGCTGGGGTCGCCGCCCACGTTCCGCCGTCGTCGTCCGGTACGGCGAGGTCGGGGAGGGCGACGGCGAGCAGCCCCGTCGAGACGAACCGCTGGAGCGCCGCGACGGCGCGCTCACGCGCGGCCGTGGCGTCCGTGACGTCCTCGGCGAGCCGCTCGATGCGCCCCTCGGCATGACCGGCTCGGCGGTCGGCCTCGCGGATGTCCGACTGAGCACGCTGCCGTTCGGTCTCGCAGACGCGTACGGCCGCCGCGGTCTCCTCCAGCCGCCGCTGGAGTTCGGCGACGGCCGCTCCGACGGTGGAGCGGAGCGTCCGCAGGCGTTCGTCCGCCGCGGCGGCGAGACCGGTCGCTTCCGTGGTGCGTTCGGCGAGTTCAGCAACGAGCAGTTCGGCCCGATCGGTCTCGGCCTGCTCCCCGGTGACCGTCTGTTCGGCGTCCGCGCGCTCACGCAGGGCGGGCCACAGCGCCGCGAGGTGGGCGATGTGATCGGCGAGCGCCTGCCGCACGCGGCCCAGCCCTTCCCGGTCGGCGGGGAGGTTCACAGCGGCCGCCGTCTCGCCGAGTTCGGCTGCCGCGCGGTCGGCCTCGCCTGTCGCGCGGGCCAGTTCCGTGGCCCGCTCCCGCTGCCGGGTACGGGCCCGCCGCACCGCGTCGGCCGCCGCGATGACCCGTGCGTGGGCGTGGCGCAGGTCGTCCTCGCCCGGTACGGCGGTGAGTTCGGCGTCGAGCACGCGACGGCGCCCGGCCACCGCGCGCAGCGCCTCGGCCAGCTCCTCACGCTCGGCCGCCAACGCCGTCCGCTCGGCGTGCAGTTCGCCGATCCGGGTGCGCCGGGCCTGTTCCCGCGCTCCTTCCCCCACGTACTGGGCGCTGTCCTTGCCCCAGCTGCCGGTCAGCGCGCCGACGCGGAAGCGCCCGTCCGTGGCGACCCAGGTGCGGTTACCGCCCTCCCCGCCGGCCAGCCCGAGGGAGGCCAGCAGGCGCAGGACCGTCTGTTCCCCCACGGCGGCGGCTCCCACGTCCGCGTGGTCGACCGCGGGACACAGCACACGGTCGAGACCGCCGCCTGGCGGGTCCAGGGGATCCAGAGGTTCGAGCAGCACGTCGTGCCCGTCGTCCGCCGCGACCGCGGAACCGTCCGGCCGTACCCAGGCGTCGAGCAGCCCCGACGCTTCCAGCGCGGCCTCCAGTCCGGCCCGTTCGGCCTCGGTGACGTGCGGGCGGAAGTCCACGAGCCGCCACAGCGGGGCCCCGAGACCACGTTCCCGGACGTCGGAGGTGCGCGTGTACGGCGCCGACGGACCGCGCTGCCCACCCGTTTCGAGCGCGGTCAGTTCCTGTGCCACCGACCGCTGCCGCTCCGTCACGGCCGCCTCGCGATGGGCCAGGGCGGCGGCCCGGTCGGCCAGCCCGGAAGCGAGAGCGCGGTGCGTCTCGGCAGCGGCCGTACGTGCCGGGTGAGGGCCCTGAACGCCGCTCACCCAGCCCTGCACCGCGTCCAGGACCCCCGGCAGCCCTGGCACCCGCAACTCCGCGCACCCCGAGAGGTGCTCGCGTACGGCCGCGACAAGCTCGCGCCCCGCTTCCGCGATGCTTTCCTCCGCCTCGGCCAGCAGTTCCCCGCTGTGCACGGCCTCCTCGTCGGCCTCGTCCGCGCGCAGCCGGGCGGCTCTGCGGGTCTCCTCGGCCCGCTCTGCCCGTACGGCGAGGGCTTCCACGTGTTCGACGGCGCGCCGTCTGCTCGCCGTCGCCTCGTCCGCCGCGCGGCGCAGGACCGTGAAGGGTGCTCCCTCGGTGCGCGGAACATCGAGCCGGGCGGCCCCGGCGCTCTCCGCCACCCGGCCCAGGATGTCGTCCAGTGTCTCCTGCCCGGCGGTGAGCCGGTTCGTCGCGGTGGCGAGCCGGCCCAGGGCCCGGGTGTGAGCCTGAGCCGCCGTCAGCCGGTCGGCCTCGGACCGCGCCAGGTCCGCCGCCGTGCGGGAGGCGTCGGCCGAGGCCTGGTCGAGCGCACGGGCGTCACGCATCTCAGGGCCGCCTCGCAGGGCCGCATCCTGCGCGGTGAGCCGCGCCGCCCGTTCGTCGAGCACCGCTGCCCTCTCCTGGGCCTCGGTCCGGTCCGCCACGGCCGCTTCCCGGTCGCCCTGCGCCTTCACCAGCTCCCGCTGGAGGTGTTCGTAGCGGGCGTGTTCGGTGCGGGGCAGACGGGCCCGGCGCCGGGAGGCGATAAGGGCGTAGCGACGGTAGTAGCCGAGGAATCCCGAGGACGCCTGTTCGGCCTCGCGCGCGGCCCGCAGTTCCTCCTTCTCCTCGTCCAGCGACCTGAACGCCTCCGCCGCGTCGGCGACGACCGCCTGGTCCATCGGCGGCAGCGCCTCGGTCAGCGCCCGGGACAGGGCGGCTTCGTTCGGCCGCTTGGACAGCTGGGGCTGACGCAGCTGGATGAGGAGGTCGACGAGAGCGCCGTAGCGCCGCTCCCCCAGCCCGAAGAGGGCTTCGTCGACCGCTCGGCGGTACGTCTTCGCGGTGTCGTACACCATGCCGCGACTGCCGACCGCCTCCGCGAGCCGGTCGCGCGACAGGGCGGTGCCGGTCGCGTCGAGCAGGTCGAGTCCGGCGCCGATCCGCTGCTCGGTCACCGCGAACCAGTGGCGGGCGATGCCGCGTCCGGCGACGGCCTTCAGTCCGCACAGCAGCGTGCGGAAACGGGGTTCCCCCGTTGTCTCGTCGAGCCGTCCGAACTCGATCCACGTGTAGCCGAGCCGTTCCGGGTGCGGGTGCTCACCGCCGAGCAGCAGATTCCACTCCATCCGCTTGCCGGGATCACCGTCGGGCTCGACCCGGCGCGCGGAGAGATCCCCGTCGAGCAGGAACGGCAGGGTGAGGGCGAGCACCTTCGACTTGCCCGTGCCGTTGTTCCCGCGCAGCAGCAGCCGGCCGTCGCGGAACCAGAATTCCTCGACGTCGTAGTGGAACAGGTCGACGAGCCCGATGCGCAGGGGCCGCCACCGGCCGGGGGCGGGGAAGGGGAGTGCGTGGCCGGGCGAGGCGGTGGGGATGCGGTTCACCTTTCGTCCTTCAGGATCGTGTCCGATGGCGTGGCGGGGTTCCGCCGGGCGGTCCCGGAGTACCGGGAGCAGCGCCCCTTGGTGCACGGACGACGACATCGCCGACCGCGTACCGCGAAAGGGCCGGTCGCGGTACGACACCCCGTTCGGTGCGCTCGGCGAGCCCCAGCGCCTCCAGTTTCACCAGAGCCTGTTCCACGAGCACCGGCTCGGCACCCGGCTCCCTGGCCGACTTGGACCAGAAGCCACCGTGTTCCACGGCGAGTCCACGCACGTGCGAGGCCAGCTCCGCCGGCGTGACGGGCCGATCGGCCCGCGCCAGGTGCTGGGCGAGCAGCAGGGTGACGTGTCCGTGCGTGCCCTGCTCCGGCATCCGTACGTCCGTGAGGTCGTCCAAGGGGTCGACCATGGCGATGCCCTCGGCACGCACCTCGGCCACCAGCCCGGTCAGTTCGCCGATCCGCGCGGTGATGAAGCCGCGCTGCCGGGTGAGGTAGGCCAGTTCGTCGTCGGTCAGGTCGTCGTAGTAGAGCACCGGATCGTCGAGAAGACGACGGGTGAGCTTCCAGCGGATCGCGCGGAACCTCAGCTCGTCGCTGTCGAGAGCGGTCTGCGCCGTCATCTCCACCAGGCGTTCCTCGAAGTCCTCGGATTCGACGAGGGAGGGGCCGCGCAGGGTGGCCGGCATCCCGGCCAGCACGCGCCGCCGTACGTCGTACAGCACGTCTCCCGATCCGCTGACGTAAGCCTCCTCCTCGCCCGCCACCCTCCGCAGCACTCCCACCCGCAGCAGCAGTCGTACGACGGCCGCCAGGTCGAGGCGTTCGTCGCGCCGCTCCAGGGTGAAGGTGATTCCGGCGGCGACGAGTTCGGGGTCGGCGGCGGCGAGCACGACGTGTTCGGCGAGCCGGCCGAGCGCCACCTGCGCCTCACCCCGCTCCAGCGCGGCCAGCGTGAGGCAGAGCAGAACGTAGCGGCGGCGGGTGAAGGGCAGGGCGGCCCTGGCGGCCTCGCGGGCGGGATGCGTGGCCTCGGTGAGCGTGCCGGGTGTCTTGCGCAACCGCGCCGCGTCGGCGTCGGTGCGCAGCGCCCAGCCGACGTTGCGCTCGAACCACCCGCGCAGTTCGGCGGCGTGTCTGCGCACCAGCCGGAACTCGTCGGCGTGCGGCCCGTCGGCGGTGAGCAGCGGCTCCTTGAGCAGGGCCCGCGCGGCCCGCTGGAGTTCGGCCTCGCGCTGCCCGTCGAGGATCTCGGCGAGGGGCCCGGTCACCGCTCCACCGCCTCAGTGCCCGCGGCCGAGGCGAGCGCGGGAGCGACGGGCGGACCGAACCGGACCTCCTCCGTGAGGTCGATGATGTCGATCAGATGGTCGGGCCCGCTGAACACCCCCTCGGGGGTACGCACCTCGGCGGTCGAACCGTCGTCGAGAGCGGTCAGCCGGATCTCCATCGAGCCGTCCCCGCTGGTCGCCACGGTGGTCGTCATCCCCGGCCGCCAGGTGGCGAGCGCATCACCGAGCAGCCCCAGGAACAACCGGAAGGCGGCCGGATCGAGATCCCCCAGCCTGGACAACCGCACCGGCCCGCCCGTCGCCAGCCGTTCCCGCGCCTCCCGGACCTCCCCCGCCTGCCGGGCGGCGATCTCGGCGAGCCTGCGCTTCGCCTCGCCGCGGTCGGCCACCCGACGAGGCTTGCCACGCCGCTCATAGCTTCCGGTGCGGCGCAGCTGAGGACTGATGCGCAGGGGACGCGCCTCGCCCCACGGCGTCGAGGCGGGCTCCGGCGCGGCCGTCCGCTCGGCGAGGGTGTCGGCATCCACGGTGAGATGCCGGGACGAGTACAGCCCGAACGCCACCCGCCACAGCCGGTGCCGCGCGGCATCGTCCGGCGCCTGGGCGAACCAGCGCGCCAGTGTACGGAAGTCGGCCGACCGGTCCGAACGCCCGGCCCGCCGCTCGTTCAACTGCCGCACGACGGCGAGAAGCTGCGGAATCGCCCCGAGCGCCCGTCCCCGCAGCAGCCGGGCCTGCGACTCCCGCCCCTCCTCCGACACGAACCACTGCGCGAGCCCGGACCACCGTCCGGCCCACCTCTCGTACGCCGCGGCCTCGGCGTGCTCGGCCTCCTCAGGAGCGGCGTCGGCGGCCTCCCGTCCGGCGGCGAGCCGCAGCAGCGGCCCCACCCGGCCCTGATCCTCCAGCTCCCCGATCAGCAGCGCGATGCGTCCACCCAGGGTGATCAGATCCTGGATGAACCGCTCCAGGTACTGGATCAGCCGGTCCTTGTACGCGAGGAACACCTCGACCTCGATGTCGTGCAGGTCGATGGTGCGCTGGAGCGACCCCATGAAGGCACGGGCGTTGTCCGCGAGGTCGGTGAAGCGCGCGGTCAGCACGGACAGCGCGACGTACGCCTTCGCCGGGTCGGGCTCGTCCTCCGCCGCGATCACCAGCAGCGCCCTCAACTGCGTGACGATGTCGTGCAGCGCGACGGCCTGGAGCTCCCCGCGCCGTCCCAGCACCTCGTCGTACGTGCCGAGCGCCACCTCGGCG
Organism: Streptomyces sp. NPDC059785; assembly: GCF_042732375.1. Taxonomy (NCBI): domain Bacteria; kingdom Bacillati; phylum Actinomycetota; class Actinomycetes; order Kitasatosporales; family Streptomycetaceae; genus Streptomyces; species Streptomyces sp. NPDC059785. The sequence continues at coordinate 36,896 of NZ_JBHWHV010000008.1, read as the reverse complement.
GCCTCACCGGCCCGGGTGAGCTGATAGATGAACCGCCGCCGGTAGAAGTCCTCGACGGCGGTCACCCGGGCGTGGTCGGGGTCGGCGCGCAGATTCCCCCAGCCGACGAGACTGTCCAGCGCCTTCGCGACCGCCTCGACATCGGCCGGCCGCGACGTGGCGTCCAGGGCCGCGTACACGTCCTCGGGCCGCAGATGCACGGCGAACCGCTCCTTGGCGACGAGGAACGTCCGCATCACCTGCCGGTAGAGGGCGGCATTGGGGGCGGTGAGGTGGGCGAAGGGGGTGTAGTGGGCCGGGGCTGGGACGACGGTCGAGGACGTCGGGGAAATGTGAGAGGTCGAAGAGGAGGTCATCGTCATTCCATTGTTCCGGACTCGCACCCACCGTCTGGGCCTGATGTCCGATCCTCAAGGATTGAGGTCATTGGCCCCCGCCGCCGTACACGGCGGGGATTCATGGCGTCGAACGCGCGGAAACCGTGGTTCAGCGCCTCGTCACTCCCAGCGGCCTCAGGAACCGGCTGGGATCGCCGTACCAGGAGATCGTGAGCGCGTCCCGTGCTCTGGTCGCGGCGACGAACAGCAGGGAGCGGATCCCGCGCCTGCCGAGCCGCGCCACCACCTCGTCGGCCTTCTCGTTCGTCGGCACGCAGACCGCGACGTTTCCCCCTCCGTGATGTCGTCCGCACTCAGGCACAGGCCCCCCGGCCGGCTCACTGGAGCGCGTGCTGATGGTAGATGGCGCTTCGGTTCAGGCCAGCAGCTCGTCCAGGGTGTTCTCGACTTCGTCGAAAAAACCCTCGGGCCACTGGTCGAGCGGCCCGTCGCGGTCGATACGGGGGCTGGTCACCTCGCTGCCCGTGGGACCGCCCCGGAAGTAAGTTGGGCGCGAGGTCGATCATCCTCTCCCGCAGCCGGGAGAGGAGCAGGTCGACCGTGGTCGCCTGGGTCTCGATCTTGATGCTCTCGGGCCGGAAGGGAGCGGAGATCTCGTCGGGGTCACTCGCGCCCCTATCGCCCTCCACGCCTTCCTCGTCGGCGGGCTGCTCCAGCTCCACACCGGTGGGCAGCCCGTCGCCACCGACTTCCACGGGACCGTGCAGGGAGGGAAGAGTCCGGGATGGAGCAGGTCGACGTCCTCCGGCGGGAACTGGTAGCGCCGGAATCCGACATCCCGCCCGCGCGACCCGGTCGCCCGCCCGCCGCCGCTGTCCTCAAGCCCTGCCATGACTCCCCGTCGCCTCCGCCGGCCCGCCGCTGACGACCTCGGTCCAGCCAAGGCCGTCATCCAGCCTATAGACGGCGGGCACCCACGTCAGCGCGGCAGATCCAGATCGGCAGGTCCAGTTCCGCACGGACCGTCTTGCCGACGGGCAGCCGGTCGAGGACGGCCCACCGGTCGGCCAGCGCCTCCACGAGCAGCAGCCCCCGGCCGCCGACCGTCCCGGCCTCCGGGGAGGCGAGGTCGCCCGGCCCGGCGGGACGGTACTCGCCGCGCGAATCCGACACGTCGATCCGCAGCGTGCGGCCGTCGAGCCCAAGCCCCATCTCGAAGTCACGTCCGGGGACGCGGCCGTGGGTGACGGCGTTGGCGGCCAGCTCGGCGACGATGAGCGCGGCGACGTCCGAGACGTCGCAGCCGTACGGGACACCCCAGTCGTGCAGCCGGTGCACGGCGAGGTGGCGGGCCAGGTGGGCGCCACGCGGGGTGGAGCTGAAGCGCTGCGTGAACATACGTACGGTGACCGGCATGTGCCGGGCGGGACTTGGCGTCATGATCTCAAACTCCCCGGCGCCGAGCGCCGCGCGCCAGGTCATCGACTAGCACTCTGGGTGAGAGTACGAGTACGGCAGGTGGACAGGGGCGGCTACGGACCGTAACCATGACCGGGGCGGACGGGGTTGGCGGGGCAGACGCACGGGAGGTGTCCTCGCATGGCGGACGGTACGGGTGTTACGGGCTGCACGGGCGGGTCGTCGGGCGGCGGTGAGCCGGAGGTGTCGGACAGCCTCAGGACGTTCGGCGAGGTCTTCAAGGCCTTCCGCAGACGGGCGGGCCTGACCCAGGAGGAGTTCGCGGACCTGGTCCCGTACTCGGTCCAGACGGTAGCCAAGATCGAACAGGGCCGCCGCTTCCCGCAACCAGATTTCGTGGAGCGGGCGGAGGAAACACTGGACGCGTTCGGAACGCTGCGGGGTGCGGCGCGGCATCTGTCGCGGCAGCCGGGGTTGGCCAGTTGGTTCCGGCAGTGGGCTCGGTTCGAGGCTGAGGCGGTGACTCTGTGGACGTACGAGTGCCGAGTCATTCCGGGCTTACTGCAGACGGAGGCGTACGCGCGGGCCGTGACCGTCAGCGTCCCGCCGGTCAAGGACGACGAACAGGTCGACCAGCAGGTGGTCGCGCGCGTGGAACGCCAGAGGCTCTTCCAGCGACGGCCGGCGATCACCTTCAGTTTCATCATCGAGCAGGCGCTGATCGAGCGCCGCACCGGTGGCCCTGAGGCGACACGAGCGCTGATCGACCATCTACTGGAGCGGGCCGGGCAGTTCAACATCGAGTTGCAGATGATGCCGCTGGTGCAGCCGGATCATGCCGGGTTCGACGGACCATTGCAGATGCTGGAGACGCCCGAGAACAAGTGGTACGGGTACGCCGAAGGACAGCGCGGCGGTCTGCTGGTCACGGACCCCAAAGAGGTCAGCATCATGCTCCAGCGCTATGCGAGACTGCGCTCACAGGCCCTCACTCCCGAGGACTCCAAGGGCCTGTTGAAGCGAATGCGAGGAGCGCTATGAGCACGTCCGAACTGGCCTGGTTCAAGAGCAGCTACAGCGGCTCCGACGGTGACAGTTGTGTCGAGGTGGCGATGTCCGGGGCGGCAGCGGAGGCAACCGAGACGGTCCACGTACGGGACTCGAAGCTGCGGCGGAGCCCGCAGCTCGCCGTCACCTCCGCGACTTGGCGGCACTTCATCTCGTACGCGCAGCGGGACTGATGCCGCCGCATCCGTGAGTGCCCCGCTTGGAGGGTCCAGGCGGGGCGCTTCTGTTACACCCACTTCTCCTACTGTGCCTTGCTCAACCGCTCCGCAAAGACGGCGTGCGCGGCCCGCATCTCCTTCTCACACTTTGTAGAAGGGGCGGTGTAGCCCGCTGAGGGTTGGGGTGTTCGCCGTTGCTGTCCGGGAAGCGGGGTGGCGGGTTTCGCGAGTGGCGCCGCTCGTGAAACCCGCTGCGTGTCAGAAGCGGGCGTCGCTCGCGTACGCCGCCCGCAGCGCCTCGGCGATCCGCAGCGGGGCGGAGAGCCGGACACCCGGCCGGGCGGAGCGGATGGCACGGAGGAAGCGGCCTCGCTTCCGTCGGAAGGCACGTCACCCTCCGAGGCCCCGCCCCTGTCCCCCGCCCCGGCTCCCCGGGCTGCTCCCCTGGAGGTGCCTCCCTCGGCGGTGGAACCTCGTCGTCCTCACGCACGGCGACATCCACCACGGCCGGGATGAAACCGGGCCGCGTCTCCTGAACCCCCGGAAGCCTGGGCGGCAGCGGCGGCTCGGGCAGGGCGACCTCAGGAGTGAGCGCCGCCAGCCGGCGCTTGGCCCGTACGGCGGTCAGCCCCTGCCCCGCAATGACGCGCACGAGCCGCTCGGTGACCTGGGGCAGCGCCGGACGGTCGGCGGGATCCAGGGCGAGCATCGCGGAGAGCAGCGATTCCAGCTCGGGGCGGCAGGCCGCTCAGGTCCGGTGGGACGGACGAATCCTCGATCCGGCGGGCGATCGCCTGCCAGCTCGGGCCGGTGTACGGATAGTGGCCGGTGGCCGCGTACAGCAGGACGGCGCCCACAGCGTAGACATCGGCCGCCCGCCCGAGGTGCTGCCCACCCTGGGTCTGCTCCGGCGGCATACACAGCACGGAGCCCACCACCACACCGGTAGCGGTCAGCGTCGAGCGGTGCTCGGCCAGCACCGCGAGTCCGAAGTCGATCAGCTTGGGGCCGGACGGGGCGAGCAGGATGTTCTGCGGCTGGAGATCGCGGTGCAGCAGCAATCCCGCTCGTGTACGGTGCCGAGTCCTTCGGCGAGCAGCGCCCCGGGACTGGCCGTCTCGACGAGCGGCAGCGGGCCGCGCTCGGCAACATGGGCCTGGAGGTCGGGGCCGTGGACGAACTCGACGGCCAGCCAGGGACGCTCCGCGTGGGCGTCCGCGGCAACGAAGGACGCGATGAACGGCCCGTGCACCGTTTTGAGGCTGTGGCACGCCAGCCCCGCTAACGGATGCTTTGCAACAGATTCCCCGTGGCGGTGACCGTCCAGAACGACCAGCCGTTGCGGTTCGGGTTCACTTGTGGGTTGAGGGCTCGCACCACGGCCACTGCCGCCCCGCTGGGCGACTCGTACTCGCCCCGGCCTGGGCCGGCGGGGATTGTCACGATGCGGGACGAGGGATCGTAGTAGGCGTGGGTGCGTCTGCCCTCGTAGGTCGCGTGGATCTCGACGCCCTGTTCCGTGCGGAGATCTTGGACCTCTGCTCCGACGAGCGTGGGTGCGGCCCGGTCTTCGGCGATCACGGCCTCGTCGGCAGGCAGCTCATCGGTGTCCTGGTGGGCGGCCTGCCCCGCGTATGCGGGAAGGCCCAGCAGTTCGTTGAGGACATTGGCCAGCAGGCCTCTGCGCGCGGCCAGGAAGTCGGGGAACCGGTCGACCGAACGCAACTCCGGATCGCGGGGGATCCACTGTTCGTCCAGACGCTCGCGAGCGACGCCCGGCATGTACTCGTCGGGCAACCGGGACGAGATCATCTTGTTCGTCTGACCGGTAATGAAAGCCAGGTTGGCCAGACTGTTCCACTCCTCCTTGGCATAGGCCGCCTGGACCCGGGCGCGCGGGAACACATGGTGGAATTCAATCTTCGCGCCGGTGTTCATCGGCTGGTCATTGATGGCGATGTTGGTCGCCCAGTCTCGCGCCTGCGTCCGCAAAGCGGCGATGTAGAGCAGCCTGAAGAAGGGGTGCGTGGAGTACTTCTGCTCCATGTCCCTGGGGTGAAGAGGGCTGTCCGCGGAGCGGGGGCCGGAGGCGCGGCGGATGAGTTCGACGAACAGATCCTCACCGCCACGCGCTCGGATCAGCCTTGCCTCCGCATCCAGCTTGCCTTCCACCTGCAACGAGTAGTGGCTGAAGGCCATCGCCGTATAGACCCATCGACGCAGCAACTGGGCCTCGCCCGGACGTAGTTTGCCCGCCCTGTCGTGCAACAGGAGTGCGGGCACGATGGTGAGGTTGGGGGAGGAGAGGATCTCGGAGCGGGGAATCGAGCACTCTCCCCGCAAGAAGTCGATGGCGAGGCGCAACGCCGTCTCGGTGGCCTGCCAGGCGTCCTTCAGCGCGGCTTCGTCCACCTCCCCGCCGATGAGCTTGATGTGGTGTGCGCCAGTACCCGCGAGCAGGCTCATGAGACGCAGGACAGCCTCTCTGTTCAGCGGGAAGTTGCTGTCCTGCAGTTCCTGGTGGAACGCGTCCATGGTCTCCAGACCGTCGGACCACCGAGCCGCGATGGCGCTGTACACGAGATCGCCCTTGGACAGTCGCCGGCCGCCTTTGTTCAGCCGGGCGAAGAGTTCGGCGACCTCTTCGTAGTCATCGGACTCGTAGGTGATGACGGCGATCTGGTGATGCCGGATGTTGTTCACCTTTTGCAGCCGGTGCGTCCACGCGGCGAAGTCGGGGTCCGTGAGCGGCACTCCGGCGTCGACCAGGACTTGGTAGAACTGCACGCTCTCCTGCAACAGCACCGAGACGGGGAACAGCAGCGGATCCTTGCGCTGAATGGCGCTCGGATTGACGAACTCCTCGGTACGCACGTCGAAGCGCAGATCGATGAGACGACCGTCGGCCTTCGACTCGGGTCTGTACACCCACGCGAGGGACGTCAGCCGCTGCTGGCCGTCGAGCAAATAGAGGGGCTGGTGCTGCGACTTGGCGGTCTGAACGACGGCAGCGGTCTTGAAGGGAACGGTCAGGTTGGTCTTCCACAGCAGCAGGGCACCGACCGGATAACCCCGGTAGAGCGAGTCGAAGAGGTCACGGACATCGGGCCGCATCCACACGAAGTCCCGCTGGATGGAAGGGATGACGACCCCGCCGGCAGCAGGTTCTCCACCTGAGAAATGATCTTGTCGTTCGCCAGCCCCATGATGTTCCCCCACCTAGCACGCGTCTGACGGGACACAATATCGACTGCCAGTGACACGCATCAGAGGGACTGCAAGGAGGCGCTTCGGCCACTTCGAACAGCCGTCGCAACTCATCTCGCGAGGAAGCCGGCTCAGCCATTGACCCGGTTGCTGCGGACGGCGACACAGTCTGGCAGCGCACCTGCGCTCGCGGCAGCGGCTGACGCGGGCGCAGAGATCGGCAGCGGCCAAAGCCTGCCCCTGTGCGTCGATGCGGCTCGCCGGCCCACCGTCGCCAGGGGGACGAGCCAGCAGCAACGAGGAGAGCCTGACCGCCCCCGTGGAGGAGCTGCTGCACAGGATGGCCGCACGCATGGGCATCACACTGATCGCGCATGGCCAGAACAGGATCGCCGAGCCTCACGTGCGACCGGGCTTCGCCATGCCGCGTGGCGTCAGCGCGCGGGGTGGTGCGGTCCGTCTGCCAAGGCAGACAGGCACACTCTTTGCAGGCTTCGGACCGCCGTTACCACTTCGGGGCGACAAACAGCACTGCGCCGACGGAACATCCTGGTCGCGGGTCCCGGAGGCCCCGGCCCGAGACCAAGCTCACGGCACGAGGGCATCGAGATCGATGTCGAGGGCGAACGGGACAGAGACTTTCAGCCTGCCTCGATGGATGCCGGTAGGCACATAGGAACTCGTCATGGCATCGAGTTCGTAGGTGTGAACGGTGGGCGCTCTGGCCTCGTCCTCGATGCGCCAGAAGTGCGTGATCGCGGCCTTGGCGTACTTGAAGGGTTTCATGGACCGGTCACGGTCCGCAGACTCCTCCGAGACGACCTCGACGACAAGGGCGATCTCCTCGGGCGCGTACCAGGTGCGGTCAGGATCGTATGCGGCGGTGGAGACCAGGATGTCGGGCTCGGGCCGGCTCTTCCGGTCGAGGCGGACCGTCATCTCACGCTCAGCCTCGAAGCCCGCGGGAGCTGCCTGCCGCAGGGCGAAGGTGAGGTTTTCCACGAGCCGGGAGTGCCACGACCGCTGCGGCGACATCATGAAGATTAGGGCTCCGTCGATGAGTTCGGTGTGCCGCGGCGCTTGAGGAAGGTGGTCGAGGTCGTCCGCCTCCCAGCCACTCGGCCTGGGTGGGATCATCCAGTCGGGAAGTTCGGCGGTCACGGCTTCCTCCACACGCCTTCAGTAGATGGTCAGGGGGCCTTTGATCCTGGAATGCGGACACGGGCCACGCGTCGGTCGACAGCCTATTTGATGCCGCCGCACGGTGAGCAGAACCTGAACTGTCCACCTCTTCAGTGGTACGGGCCTACACGAACGTTCCCTGCCTCAAAGCCGCCTGGTACGTACGCGTCCGGATGAGCCGTGCGGTCAGGCTGCACAAGAGCCCTGCGCCGCCATCGTCTGGTCCGCGAACAGCACGCGTCACAGGGCAGCCATGTCCGACCAGGGGTGTGGCGTGGCGTCCAGATGGCGCGCCTTACGTGCCTACGCGCCTCTGTGCGCCCTGTTATGCACTCTTCTTGCGCCCCACGCTCCCCTCCTACGGTCATGTGGAACAGCGAGGGCCGGAATGAAGTCCGGCTCCGACAGGAGCAAGGTGCGGCAGATCGCCGCACCGACCTGGCGTCGGCCTGATCTGCCCACCTGGGGGGGTGGGGCGGTATGAGGGCCCGACGCAGCATCTATGGCAGCTTCGACCAGGCAGTGCAAGCCGCTGTGTCCACGTTCGGAGCGGAGGTCACGCCGAAGCTGAGAGGTAGCGGGTGGCAGGAGGACCAGCTCCGGGGACCGCTGGAGAACATGATCCGGTCCGTGTGCCGTGGCCTCGGTCTGGACGTCACCCTCATCGGCGAGGTGCCGCTCGTCGACATGGGAGCCCGCCCTGACTATGCGGTTGAGGTCAACGGCGCTCTCGTCGGTTATATCGAGCTCAAGAAGCCAGGCACTAAGGCCGACCCGTCCGTCTACACAGGCCATAACGCCGAACAGTGGGCGAAACTGCGGCTACTGAACAATGTACTGCTCTGTGACGGGAACGAGTTCTCTGTTCACCAGCAGGGCCAGCAGGTTGGCGAAGTAGCCTATATGCGCGGCTCGGTCCTCGCCTCTGGCGCGCGGCTCGCTCCCGCCGACGGGGCGCTTGCGCGGGTGCTGTACGACTTTCTGACCTGGGCGCCGCAGACACCCCGCACCACGAGTCAGCTCATCCGAGCAGTCGCTGATCTTTGCCAGCTTCTGTCGGAAGAGGTTGGCGAGGCGATAGCACAGGAAAAGAGCCGACGCCGTCCGCCAGCCTTCACAAAAGTAGCCAAGGACTGGCGGCACCTGCTGTTCCCGGAGGCGACCGACGCCGAGTTCGTCGAACAGTACGGTCAAGCCGTCGTGTTCGCCCTTTTGCTCGCTCGGGTGGAGGAGATCACCTTCGAGGGCGAGACCATGCACGGCATCGCCACGAAGTTGGGCAAGAAACATTCGCTGATGGGCCAGGCACTGGACGTCCTTGCCGGAGACTCGGTCGCTGAATTGTCCACAACACTCAACACACTGCTCCGCGTCATCGGCGCGGTCAGATGGGACGTGCTGGACGACGGAACGGGCGACGCCTATTTCCTGCTCTACGAGCACTTCCTTCATATCTACGATCCGGATCTGCGGATACGCACCGGTTCGTACTACACACCGCGTGGTGTCGTCTCGGCCATGGCCAGGTTGGTCGAGGACGTCCTGAGACGGGAGGGATTCCGTATTCCGTCCGGCTTCGCTTCTCCCGATGTGGTCCTCGTCGATCCGGCCATGGGCACAGGTACTTTTCTGCTGTCGGCACTGGAGCTCGCCGCCGAGACTATCGCCGAGGAAGAGGGCCCGGGCGCGGTGGGTCCACGCCTGCGAGAGATGGTGGGGCGTCGGCTGGTCGGTTTCGAGATGCAGGTCGGTCCATTCGCCGTCGCAGAACTGCGCATGCACGCCATGCTCAAGCAGTACGGGTCCGCGGCCCCCTCTCAGGGCCTCAGGCTGCTCGTGGCTGATGCTCTGGACAGCCCGACAGCCGAGTTCAATTGGATACCTCATACCTACCGGGCGCTCGCCGAATCCCGCCGCCAGGCTAACCAGGTCAAGCGGGACGAGCGTGTCATGGTCGTCATGGGCAACCCGCCTCATGACGCTGTGCGTCGTGGCGCCGGCAAGTGGGTGGAACGAGGGGAACCCGAGGCGGACATCCCCGCCCCGCTGGGGGTCTTCCGTCAGCCCGGTAATGGCAGGTACGAGTCGAAGATCGCCAACCTGTACGTCTATTTCTGGCGCTGGGCCACCTGGAAGGTCTTCGACGCGCACGACGACGCGCCCTTCGGTGTCGTCGCCCTGATCACGCCGAAGGCCTGGCTCAAGGGGCGGGCGTTCAACGGAATGCGGCGCTACCTGCGAGAAACCGCCGACGAGGGCTGGATCATCGACCTGTCGCCGGAGGGCCACCGCGCAGATGTCGCGACCCGTATCTTCCCCGAGGTCGCCCAGGAGCTGTGCATCGCGATCTTTGTGCGATGGCGGGACAGATCGAGGCCGCAGACAGACCGGCAGGCCGCACAGGTAAGACACCTCAAGGTCGGGGGTCGCAGAGACGAGAAAATCGAACGCCTGACGACCCTCAAGCTCAACGACCCTGAATGGCGCGTGTGTGCCACGGGCGAGACGGATGCCTTCCTGCCACCTGGCAGCGATTTGTGGGAGTCCTGCCCGCGGTTGAGAGACGTGATGCCTTGGTCGTCGCGTGGCGTCACTCCCGGGCGCATGTGGGTCTATGCACCGGACAAGGACACGCTCCACGAAAGGTGGCGGCGCTTTATCGCGGCGGACACCGAACGGCGTGCCGAGATGCTCGGATCCTCGGGCGAGCGAACGCCTGATGACAATGTTCCACCCCTGCCGGGGGTCGATTCTCATGGACGGACAACACTCACCACCGAGCACAGAGCAAACGTCCAAACAGTGCGCATCGGATTCCGTTCGTTCGACCGACAATATGTCCTGCCGGACAGTCGTTTGATGGAACGCGGCAGAGCGGACCTCTGGCGAGTCCGCAGCCACCGCCAGATCTACACCATCGAGCAGAACGCCCACCCGGTGGTCAACGGACCGGCACTGGTGTTCAGCTCCCTCATTCCCGACATGCACTACTTCAATAATCGCAGCGGTTGCGCCCGTCCTCTTTATCGCAACGCCACCGGTACGCTGCCCAATGTCACACCCGGTCTACTGAACCTGCTCGCCGAACGGCTCGGCATTCCGGTCGTCGCCGAGGACCTACTGGCCTACATCGCCGCGATCGCATCCCACCCGGAGTACACAGCTCGGTTCCAGGAAGACCTCGAAGTCCCGGGCACTCGGATACCCCTCACCAATGACCTCTGCCTGTGGGAGCGAGCGGTTGCCATCGGCCGGCGAGTCCTGTGGCTGCACACCTACGGCGAGCGGTACGCCGATGAGACGGCCGGGAGGCCGTACGGCAGGGTACTGCTTCCGCGCGACCGCCCCCGATGTGTTACGGAGATTCCGGACGACGCGGAAGCCATGCCGGAGAAGCTGGCGTACGACCCCGTGACACAGGACCTGTGGGTCGGCAGTGGACGGATCAGTCCGGTGCCTCGCGCGGTCCGGGAGTACGAAGTGTCCGGGATGAACGTTCTCGACAAGTGGTTCGGCTACCGCCGGAGGAATCCCGCCGGCAAGCGGCGCCTCGAACTGGACCATGAGTTCGCTCGGCGCTGGCTTCCCTCATGGACCACGGAACTGCTGGAGCTGCTGAATGTCCTCGGCCTGCTCGTGCGCGAGGAGCGGGCACAGGCCGACCTTTTGAACGAGGTGTGCGCGGGCCCACTGATCACGTTGACGGACTTGACCACAGCGGGCATCCTCCCCGTACCCACAGAGGCAACCAAGGCGCTGAAGGCGACATCGGACGCGGGCGACGCACTATTCGACCTGTGAACGAAGCAGAGGTACAGGTCGCACCCGTACCCCAGTTCGCTGGACACAACTGCTGAGCGGCAACGGTCCACTGATCATCGAACACATGTGCCGCATACCCCTGACCGTGGCTCCCGTACACACCTGACGACCCGACGGAACGAGCGTCAGGCGAGCGTCGAGACTGTCCTGCGATGACTCCACGGAAGCCGGAGTACATCGCTGCGATCCTTCGGCCGCTGAACGAAACCGCAGTTCAGGAGCATTTGTCCGCAAGCGACGCACTTCGCGTCGTGCGCCCACGGAAACGTGTCGACGCAACCCACTCGAAACCTGAGAAATCGACAAATCGGCAGGTCAGCGCTTCTTCTCGGCAGGCTCCAAAATCGCCACGCACTCCACATGATGCGTCATCGGGAACAAGTCGAACGCCCGCAGCACCCGCACCCGATACCCCCCATCCCGGAAGTACCCCAAGTCCCGGGCCAGCGCCGCCGGATCGCAGGCCACGTAAGCGATCCGCCGCGCCCCCAGCGACGCAAGATGCTCCACCGTCTTCTTGCCCGCGCCCGCCCGCGGCGGATCCAGGACGATCAGGTCCACCTCCGTGATCCCCGTGCGCGGAAGGACCGACTCGACCTTGCCCTGCTCGATCCGTACGCGGTCGAAGGAGGCCAGGTTGTGGCGGGCGTCCTCCACCGCCCGCTTGCCCGACTCGATGCCGAGGACCGCGCCCGTCTCGCCGAGGCGGTCGGCGAGGGCGCCCGCGAAGAGGCCGACGCCGCAGTACAGGTCGAGGGCCATCTCGCCCTTGCGCGGCAGCAGGCCCTGCATGACGGCCTTGACCAGGGTGTCGGCCGCCTTCGGGTGGACCTGCCAGAAGCCGCCGCTGCCGACCCGGTGCGTCCGGCCGTCCGCGCGCTCGCGCACGAACGCGCGGCCGTGCACGCGGTGCACCCCGCCGTCCTTCTCCTCGACCCGCATGACCGACACCGGGCGGTCCAGTTCCACGAGTGGGAGCCGGGCGCCGGGCCGGGGTTCCAGAATGACCATGCGGTCCTGGGAACCCGTCGCCGCGATCGCCTCGACCGACTCCATGCCGGACCAGTCCCGCCCCTCGATGCCCAGCTCGCTGACGCCCGGCGCCGCGATCATGCAGTGCTCGATCGGCTCGACCTCGTGGGAGCGGTGACGGCGCAGGCCCGCGTTGCCGTCCGCGTCCACCGCGTACTGCACCCGGGTGCGCCACGCGGGCACCTCGCCGGCCGGCAGCTTGTCGCCCTCGGCAGGCATCACGGTGCCGTCCCAGCCGACGTCCTCGGGGGTGAGGCCCGCGAGCCGCTGGAGCTGCTCGGCGATCACCTCGCCCTTGAGGCGGCGCTGCGCGCCCGGCTTCGCGTGCTGCCAGTCGCAGCCGCCGCAGCGGCCGGGGCCCGCGTACGGGCAGGGCGCCTCGATGCGGTCCTTCGAGGCGTCGAGGACGGTGACCGCGTCCGCGCGCAGGAAACGCGCGCCCTCCTCGCCCTCCGTCACCCGGGCCACGACCCGCTCGCCGGGCAGCGCGTGCCGGACGAAGAGGACCTGGCCCTCGGCCGTACGGGCGACGCAGTGCCCGCCGTGGGCGACGGGGCCGACCTCGACCTCGTACTCCTCCCCCACCAGCGACTTCACCGGCGACCCCGCCGGCGACTTCTTCTCTTCTGCCTGCATGGCGGGGTGACTCCAGGTGCGAAAGGGGGAACGGCCGGACACCGGTCCGGGGCGGACGGCCCGGGACAACAGCCCACCAGTCTACGTGGGCGCCGCCCGGCCGCCGAACACGAGCCGTCAGCCCTTCCGTGAGCCCGGCCGTCAGCCCTTTGAACCGGATGAACCCGTACCCGAGGACTCCCTCGGCCGCGTCTCCGCCGGCCCCCGCCGCACCGCTCCGGGCGCACTCCAGTCCGCGCGCCTGCGGGCCCGCTTCTTCGCGGCCTCGGAGGACTCGAGCTGGTAGGGCACGGAGGTCACCATGACGCCGGGGGTGAACAGCAGGCGGCCCTTGAGGCGCAGGGCGCTCTGGTTGTGCAGCAGGTGCTCGTACCAGTGGCCGACCACGTACTCGGGGATGATCACGGAGACCGCGTCGCGCGGGGACTCCCGGCGCAGCCCCTTCACGTACTCGATGATCGGGCGGGTGATCTCGCGGTAGGGCGAGTCGAGGACCTTCAGGGGTACGTCGATGCCGCGCCGTTCCCACTCCGCGCGCAGGGCCTTGGTCTCCGCCGGGTCGACGTTGACGCTGAGCGCTTCGAGGGTGTCGGAGCGCAGCAGTTTGGCGTAGGCGAGGGCGCGCAGGGTCGGACGGTGGATGCGCGAGATGAGGACGACGGAGTGGACGCGGGAGGGCCGGACGCTGTCGTCGGAGGGGACCTCGGGCGCGGCGATCTCGGTGGCGACCCGGTCGTAGTGCTTACGGATCGCGCTCATCGTCGCGTAGAAGATGCACATGCCGAGCAGCGCGACCCAGGCACCGTGGGTGAACTTGGTGAAGAGGACGACGACCAGGACCAGCCCGGTGAAGAAGGCGCCGAAGGTGTTGATGGCCCGGGAGCGGACCATGTGGCGGCGCTTGGCCGGGTCGCGCTCGGTGGCCAGGTGGCGGTTCCAGTGGCGCACCATGCCGGTCTGGCTGAGCGTGAAGGAGACGAAGACGCCGACGATGTAGAGCTGGATCAGCCGGGTCGAGTCGGCCCCGTAGATGATCACCAGCAGCATGGCGGCGCCCGCGAGGAGCACGATGCCGTTGGAGAAGGCGAGCCGGTCGCCGCGGGTGTGCAGCTGGCGCGGCAGGTAGCGGTCCTGCGCCAGGATCGAGCCGAGCAGCGGGAAGCCGTTGTACGCGGTGTTGGCGGCGAGGAAGAGGACCAGCGCGGTGGCCGCGGCGAGCACGATGAACGGGAAGCTGTTGTGCCCGAACACGGCCTCGCCGACCTGGGAGATCACCGGGTCCTGGACATAGCCGGAGCCGACCGGCCTGCCGTTGTGGATCAGGTCGGCCGCGGGGTTCTCGGCCATCCGGACCTTGGTCGTCATGGCCAGGGCGATGATGCCGCAGAACATGGTGACGGCGAGCAGGCCCATCATCGCGAGCGTCGTCGCGGCGTTCTTCGACTTGGGCTTGCGGAACGCCGGGACGCCGTTGGAGATCGCCTCGACACCGGTGAGCGCCGCGCAGCCGGAGGAGAAGGCGCGCAGCAGCAGGAAGACCAGGGCGAAGCCCGCGAGCCCCTGGTGCTCGGCCTTGATGTGGAAGTCGGCGGTCGGCGCGCGCATCGTGTCGTCGAGGACGAGGCCGCGGAAGGCACCCCAGACGATCATGATGAAGACGCCCGCGACGAAGACGTACGTCGGGATCGCGAAGAGCTTCCCGGACTCCTTGACCCCGCGCAGGTTCATCAGGGTCAGCAGCACGATGACGGCGACCGCGCAGATCACCTTGTGTTCGACCACGAAGGGCACGGCGGAGCCGAGGTTCTCGATGCCGGAGGCGATGGACACGGCGACGGTGAGGACGTAGTCGACGAGCAGCGCGCTGGCGACCGTGAGGCCGGCCTTGGGCCCGAGGTTGGTGGTGGCCACCTCGTAATCGCCGCCGCCGCTCGGGTACGCGTGCACGTTCTGCCGGTACGAGGCCACGACCGTGAACATCAGCACCACGACCGCGACCGCGATCCAGGGGCTGAAGTGGTAGGCCGACACGCCCGCGATCGACAGGACCAGCAGCACTTCTCCGGGGGCGTACGCCACGGAGGAGAGGGGGTCGGAGGCGAAGACGGGGAGGGCGATGCGCTTCGGCAGGAGAGTCTCTCCGAGCCGGTCACTGCGCAGGGCGCGCCCGATCAAGATCCGTTTGGGCACGTCGGTCAGTTTGGACACGCAGAGGATCGTAAGCGTTCGAACGGGCACCCGCCCACCCGCCACCCGGCATCTGCCCTACGAGTGAATTAGCCGACCCTCCCCGCTGCGGATTCCGTGGCCGGAGAGATTGACATGCCTATATGACGAAACCCCGCTCTTCTCCCTCCCCTCCCACTGCCATTGGAGACCTCATGCACACCACCGCGGAGCTCGTCGGCGCCCTCGCCGGACTGGCCGGCCTCGGATTCCTGACTCTTGCCAGCGTCCGCAGCATCAGCCGGCGCTGAGAGCCCGTGTCCGGGTACCGGCGACCGCGCGGGCTACCTGCAAGGGGGTGCCGTCGCCGTACCGCGCGTGTGTAGCTTGGGCCGCGGTCTGAGACCCTGTTCCACCTGAGCTGTGACCATTGAGATCGGAAGGACGGTCGTGCACATCGTCATCATGGGCTGCGGAAGAGTGGGCTCCGCTCTTGCCCAGACCCTGGAGCAACAGGGGCACACGGTCGCCGTGATCGACCAGGACCCCACCGCCTTCCGACGACTGGGCTCCGGGTTCGGCGGCCGCCGTGTCACCGGGGTCGGCTTCGACCAGGACACCCTGCGCGAGGCCGGCATCGAGGAGGCGGGCGCCTTCGCCGCCGTCTCCAGCGGTGACAACTCCAACATCATCGCCGCCCGGGTGGCCCGCGAGATGTTCGGCATCGAGAACGTCGCGGCGCGCATCTACGACCCCCGGCGGGCCGAGGTCTACCAGCGGCTCGGCATCCCGACCGTGGCCACCGTCCGCTGGACGGCCGACCAGATGCTCCGCCGGCTACTGCCCTCGGGTGCCGAACCGCTGTGGCGCGACCCCACCGGCGGGGTCCAGCTCGCCGAGGTGCACGCCTCGCCGTCCTGGGTCGGCCACAAGATCAGCCGGCTCCAGGAGGAGACCGGGGTGCGCGTGGCGTTCCTCACCCGGCTGGGCGAGGCGATGCTGCCGACCTCGCAGACGGTGCTCCAGGAGGGCGACCTGGTGCATGTGATGATGCGCACGGACGACGTCGAGAAGGTCGAGGCGGCGTTCGCCGAGGGCCCTGAAGAGGAGGCCGGTCACTGATGAGGGTCGCCATTGCCGGTGCCGGCGCCGTGGGCCGCTCGATCGCGGGCGAACTGCTGGAGAACGGGCACGAGGTCCTGCTGATCGACAAGGCGCCGACCGCGATCTCGGTCGAGCGCGTGCCGCAGGCGGAGTGGCTGCTCGCCGACGCCTGCGAGATCACCTCGCTCGACGAGGCCGCGCTCCAGCGCTGCAACGTGGTCATCGCGGCCACCGGCGACGACAAGGTCAACCTGGTCGTCTCGCTGCTCGCGAAGACCGAGTACGGGGTGCCGCGGGTCGTCGCCCGGGTGAACAACCCGAAGAACGAGTGGCTGTTCAACGAGTCCTGGGGCGTGGACGTCGCCGTCTCCACCCCGCGGCTGATGTCGGCCCTGGTCGAGGAGGCCGTCAGCGTCGGCGACCTGGTCCGGCTGCTGCGCTTCAGCCACGGCGACGCCAACCTGGTCGAGCTGACCCTGCCGCCGGAGTCGGCCCTGGCCGGCACCCAGGTCGGGGACGTCGAGTGGCCCCAGGACACCTCCCTGGTCACCATCATCCGCGGTACCCGCGTGCTCACCCCGTCCCAGGAGGACTCCCTGGAGGCCGGTGACGAACTCCTCTTCGTGGCCGCGCAGGCCCGCGAGGAACAGTTGGAGGACCTGCTCTCGGTGCGCCGCGCGGACGCGACGGGCTGACCGCGGGACATACGACTGAGGGGCGCCCGGATCTCCCGGGCGCCCCTCACGTCTTTACGGGTACGGGCTCCACGCCAGGGCCGTCGTACGGCCGAGGGCCGCTACGCCGCACGGTGCCGCGCCCGCACCGGGCACGCGGCCTACGCCTCCCGGCGGTGCCGGGCGGGCCCGCTCTCGCCGCGCTCCTCGGCGGCCGAAGCGCCGAGCTCACGCTCCGCCTTCTCCGCCTTCTCGGCCTTCTCCGCGGCCTCCATCTCGGCGAAGACGTCGATCGGGGCGGGCGCCTTGGCCAGGAAGACCCAGGTGAGCCAGACGGCGAGCAGGAAGGGCGGGATCTTCAGAGCGACCAGGACCCAGCCGAGCTGGGTGGTGTCGGCCCACCAGTAGAGCGGGAAGAGGATCGCGCACTTGGCGAGCAGGATCAGGCCCCAGGCCCAGCTCGCCTTGGCGTACGCCTTCTTGCGGCCCGGGTTGCGGGTGCGCCAGGAGAGGTTCTCCTTGAAGACCGGGCCGAGGATCAGGCCGATCAGCGGGACGCCGGCGAGGGTCGTCACGATGTAGGCGAGCGCGAGACCGAGCGTGTAGAGCATGCCCGGCAGGTAGAAGTCCTTGGCGTTGCCGGTCATCATCGCGAAGACGACACCGAAGGCGACGCCGAAGACACCGCTGAAGGCGTGCTTGACGGTGTCCCGCATGGCCAGGCGGACCACGACCAGGAGCAGCGACACCGCGAGCGCGGCGATCGCCGACAGGTGCAGGTCCTTGTTGACCGTGAAGATGCTGACGAAGAGCAGGCCGGGCAGGACCGTCTCGACCATGCCCCGGACCCCGCCGAACGCCTCGAAGAGCGCGGCCTCGGTCACCGCCCTCGAATCCTGCTGGGCGTCTTCGGTCGGCTTGTCGAGCGACGTCACCGGCTACTCCCGTCCGAGGGGTCTGAGTTCGTACTTCGGGTTGAACAGCACCCTACGGCCCCGGCTCATCGAGACCCGGCCCGAAGCGATGAGTTTGCGGCCCGGCTCGATGCCGACGATGGAGCGCCGGCCGAGCCACACCACGTCCAGGGCCGCCGAACCGTCGAACAGCTCGGCCTCCAGGGCCGGGACACCCGCCCGCGGGCGCAGGGTGACCGTGCGCAAGGTACCAGTAACGGTGACGACCTGCCGGTCGTGGCAGTCGCCGATGCGCGTGCAGCCAGTGGTCTCGGTGTCCTCGCGGAGCTCCTCCGACTCCAGGTCCTCCTGGGACGTGGACAGCCGGTCGAGCATGCGCCGGAACCGGCCCGTCGGCTTCTCGGGACGCGGAGCAGCACTCATACAGAAAGCGTACCGGGGCCCGCCGACACCGACGCCCCCGCGCGGGCCGGACCGTGAGACCCCGGGCGCCCGCACCACCTCGTCCGCTCCCCGCCCTTCCCGTCCCCTGGATCCCCGCCCGTCCGGGTCAGCGTTCGAACCGGTATCCCATGCCCGCCTCGGTGATGAAGTGCCGCGGGTGGGCGGGGTCCGCCTCCAGCTTGCGCCGCAGCTGCGCCATGTACACCCGCAGGTAGTTCGTCTCCGTACCGTACGACGGGCCCCAGACCTCCTGGAGGAGCTGTTTCTGCCCGACGAGGCGGCCGCTGTTGCGCACCAGCACCTCCAGCAGATGCCACTCCGTGGGCGTCAGCCGTACGTCCCGGCCGCCCCGGTTGACCTTCTTGGCCGCCAGGTCGACGGTGAAGTCCGCGGTCCGTACGGTCACGTCGTCCGTGCCGTCCCCGACGGGTTCCGCGCGGCGGACGGCGGCGCGCAGCCGGGCCAGCAGCTCGTCCATGCCGAACGGCTTGGTGACGTAGTCGTCGGCGCCCGCGTCGAGCGCCTCGACCTTCTCGTCGGAGGAATGCCGGGCGGAGAGCACCAGGATCGGCACCCGGGTCCAGCCGCGCAGTCCCCGGATCACGTCGACGCCGTCCATGTCGGGCAGGCCGAGGTCGAGCACCACGACGTCCGGGTGGCGGGCGGCGGCGAGCTCCAGGGCGGTGGCCCCGTCGGGGGCCGCGTCGACCTCGTACTTGCGGGCCTTGAGGTTGATCACGAGCGCGCGTGTGAGCTGCGGCTCGTCGTCGACCACCAGCACCCTGGTGGGGGTCCGGGCACCGGTCCCGGTCAGTCGCCGCATGGCGTCAGCCTTTCCGCTGTCGTGGCGCCCGCCGCGGCCCGGCCGCGCACGGCACGGAGGCTGAGCACCATGGTGAGTCCGCCGCCGGGGGTGTCCTCGGCGTCGAGGGTGCCTTCCATGGCCTCGGCGAAGCCGCGCGCGACCGCGAGGCCGAGGCCGACCCCGGCGCCCCGGGGCGCGTCGCCGTAGCGCTGGAAGGGCGCGAAGATACGGTCCTTGGCCTCGTCGGGGACGCCGGGCCCGCGGTCCACGACCCGGACCTCGACCCGGTCGCCCAGCGCGCTCGCGGCGACCAGCACCCGCTCCCCGGCCCGGCTGTACTTGACGGCGTTCTCGACGAGATTGGCCACCGAGCGTTCCAGCAGCCCCGCGTCGACGGCGACCATCGGCAGACTCTCGGGGATGTCCAGGTCGACGCTGTCCTCGGGCACCCCGCCGAGCGCCATGGGCACGACTTCATCCAGGTCGATGGCGCGGATCAGCGGCGTGACGGTGCCGGTCTGGAGCCGGGACATGTCCAGCAGATTGCCCACGAGGTGGTCGAGACGGTCGGCGCCGTCCTCGATCCCGGCGAGCAGTTCCGCCTGGTCGTCCTCCGACCACTCGACGTCGGCGGAGCGCAGGGAGGTGACCGACGCCTTGATCCCGGCCAGCGGGGTGCGCAGGTCGTGGCTGACGGCCGCGAGCAGGGCGGTACGGATGCGGTTGCCCTCGGCCAGCGCGCGTGCCTCGTCGGCGGCGGACTTGAGGCGCCGCCGGTCCAGGACCACCGCGGCCTGGGCGGCGAACGCGGCGAGCACCCGCCGGTCCTCCGCGGGCAGCACCCGGCCGGAGAGCGCGAGCGCCATGTGGGCGCCGACCGGTACGTCCACGTCCGCGTCCTCGGGCCGCTCCAGCGGCCGGGGCCCGACACTGCCCGCACAGGTCCAGGGCGCGACGTCCCCGGTACGTTCGAGCAGCGCCACGGAGTCCATGGCGAAGGTCTCCCGCACCCGCTCCAGCAGCGCTTCGAGACTGGTCTCCCCGCGCAGCACGCTCCCGGCGAGGAAGGAGAGTATCTCCGACTCCGCGCGCAGCCGGGCCGCCTGATGAGTGCGCCGGGCGGCGAGATCGACCACCGACGCGACCGACACGGCGACACCGAAGAACACCACGATGGCGACGATGTTCTTGGGATCGGAGACGGTGAACCGGTGCACCGGCGGGGCGAAGAAGTAGTTGAGCAGCAGGGAGCCGAAGGCGGCGGAGGCCAGGGCCGGCAGCAGCCCGCCGAGCAGCGCGGCGGCCACGGTCAGCGACAGGAACAGCAGCATGTCGTTGGCGATGCCGAGGTCGGCGTCGGTGTGGGTCAGCGCGACCGCCAGCAGAGCCGGTCCGGCGACGCCCGCCAGCCAGCCCGAGACGATCCGGGACCGGCCGAGCCGCGCACCGCGGGCGACCGGCAGCCCCCGCCCCTTGGCGATCTCCTCGTGGGTGACGATGTGCACGTCGAGGTCGGGCCCCGACTCCCGGGCGACCGTGGCACCGACGCCGGGCCCGAACACGTACTGCCAGGTCTTGCGGCGCGAGGAGCCCAGCACGATCTGCGTGGCATTGACCCCCCGGGCGAAGTCGAGCAGGGCAGCGGGAATGTCGTCACCGACGACGTGGTGGAAGGTCCCGCCCAGATCCTCCACGAGCGTGCGCTGCACGGCGAGTTCCTTGGGCGAGGCGGAGGTGAGCCCGTCACTGCGGGCGATGTAGACGGCGAGTACTTCACCGCCCGCGCCCTTCTCGGCCAGCCGCGCGGCCCGCCGTATCAGCGTGCGCCCTTCCGGCCCCCCGGTGAGCCCGACCACGATCCGCTCCCGCGAACCCCAGATCGCGGACACCCGGTGCTCGTTGCGGTACTCGGTCAGATAGGCGTCGACCCGGTCGGCGACCCAGAGCAGCGCCAGCTCACGCAGAGCGGTCAGGTTGCCGGGCCGGAAGTAGTTGGACAGAGCCGCGTCGACGTTGTCCGGCTGGTAGATGTTCCCGTGCGCCATCCGCCGCCGCAGCGCTTCGGGCGACATGTCGACAAGCTCGATCTGATCGGCCCGCCGCACCACCTCGTCCGGCACGGTCTCCCGCTGCCGCACCCCGGTGATGGACTCGACGACGTCCCCCAGCGACTCGAGATGCTGGATATTGACGGTCGAGACGACGTCGACACCGGCGGCGAGCAGCTCCTCGACGTCCTGCCACCGCTTGGCATTGCGCGAGCCCGGGACGTTCGTGTGCGCGAGCTCGTCCACGAGGGCCACCACCGGCGCCCGCGCCAGCACGGCATCGACATCCATCTCACCGAAGCGGGAGCCCCGGTACTCGAGCTCTCGCCTCCCGACCTGCTCGAGCCCGTGCAGCATCACCTCGGTGCGCGGCCGCCCGTGATGCTCGACGAAGGCGACGACACAGTCGGTACCCCGCTCCACCCGGCGGTGGCCCTCGGACAGCATCGCGTAGGTCTTGCCGACGCCCGGTGCCGCACCGAGATATATCCGAAGCTTGCCGCGTCCCATGCCCTCATTGTCTTCCCGTCACGGCGGTACACGCCGTGACGACCATAAGGGCAGCACTCCCGGAGAAACGGCCCGCCGAAGGCAGCGCGGCAGCTCCTTGACACAACCCTGACGCGCCCGCGGCTCAGCTCTCGACCACGACCCCGTCGCTCAGCTCCAGCACCCGGTCGGCGAGCCCCAGCAGAGCCGAGTCGTGCGTCGCGACCAGAGCGGTCACCCGCTCACTGCGTACGACGGCACGCAGCAGCTCCATCACCGCGATACCGGTCTCGGCGTCGAGCTGCCCGGTGGGTTCGTCGGCGATGAGCAGCGAGGGATTGTTGGCGAGGGCCCGGGCGATGGCCACCCGCTGCTGCTGCCCGCCGGACAGCTCCCCGGGCCGCTGCTCGGCATGGTCCGACAGCCCCACCAAGGACAGCAGAAGCTCGACGCGCTCCTCCCGCTCCCGCGGCGCGGCCCGCCGCAACCGCAGAGGGACCCCCACGTTCTCGGCGGCAGTGAGAATGGGAATGAGCCCGAACGACTGGAAGACGAACCCGACCCTCTCCCGCCGCAGAGCGAGCAGCCCGTCCTCCCCGAGCCCGCCGAGATCGACCCCGTCGACGAGCACGCGCCCGCCGTCGGGAGCGTCGAGCCCGCCGACGAGATTGAGCAGAGTGGTCTTCCCGGACCCCGAACGCCCTTTGAGAGCGACCAACTCCCCCCGAGCGACCTCGAAGGAAACCCCCCGCAACGCGTGCACGGCACCGGCCCCGCTCCCGTAGGACCGCCGCACATCCTCCACGCGCACCATCGTGCCCGTCATGACCTGGCTGTTCATGCCCCTCCCCCGTAGACCGGGCGCCAGTATGAACAACGGGCAGGGCACCGGGCAACGACTCGCCACCGGCCGCACCCAAGATCTCGAAGCCCTTCTCCGCACTGCCCGCAGCCGCAATCCGCACCGAAGGGGCAGTGCCGGTACATCACATGCCCGTCGATTGTGTGGTCGTACCGAGAGGGCACCTTTCTCACGAGGCCGGGCGACCTCGCAAGCGACGGGCGGATGTACCGGCGCGGCCCCGACTCACAACCGGCAGGCACGGCGCGCAGGACGCACAAAAGGGCCGCACCCCCGGTCAGGGATGCGACCCACGCACGCACACGCGTCAGCGAACCTCGGTGATCTCCGGTCCCCGGGCAAGCTGCCCCATGCCACCGGAGAACCGGGACCCGCCCTGCTCCTCCTGCGCGACACCCTCGGGCACCATCTGCGCATCGTTCGGCAGCTTCAGCACGATCGGATCCCGCGGAGCCATCGGCCCCTCGCCCCGGACCACCACGGTGTCCCGGAAGATCTGCTCGAGCAGCCCCGCGGCGGCCGGCTGCACCGCCCCCTGCCCGGAGATCACCCCGCGCAGGAACCAGCGGGGCCCGTCCACACCCACGAACCGTACGACCTGGAAACCACCCGTACCGTCCGGCAGCTGCACCGGCACCTGCGCCCGCAGCTCCCAGCCGAGCGGCCCCTCGACCTCGTCGATGACACCACCCTGCCGGGTGATGCCGGAGGCGATCTCCTCGCGCACCTCGCCCCAGATGCCCTCACGCTTGGGCGCCGCGAACGCCTGGAGTTGGATCGCGCTGTCCTTCAGCACGACGGTGGCCGCGACGATCGCGTCACCCGCGACCTCGACCCGCAGCTCCATGCCGTCGACTCCCGGCACGAACAGACCGCCCAGGTCGACCCGGCCCTCGGCCGGATCGCGCACCTCGGAGTCGTCCCAAGGACCATCGGGCCGCGGCTCCGGCTCGAGCCGCACCCGCTCCCGCTCCGCCTCGTCCGTCTCGTCCGCCTCGGTACCGACACCATCGGCACCCTCGACATCCTCGACGACCTGCTCGGCCTCGCTCGCCGCGTCCTCGGCGGCACTGCCCTTCTTGCGACGTCCGAACACGTCACTGTCCTTCCCGGTCGGATACGACCGAAGCGTATCGATTCCCACCCGCTGTGCCGCCCACGGCGGCATGCCCGCCGGTGGACCCGAAGCCCCCTGTGGCCCGCGCCGAGCCGGGAAGCTCCGCGACCTCCTGGAAGCGGACCTTCTCGACCTGCTGGACGACCAGTTGGGCAATCCGGTCGAAGCGCTCGAACCGCACGGACTCGCGCGGGTCGAGATTCACCACGATCACCTTGATCTCCCCACGGTACCCGGCATCAACCGTCCCCGGGGCATTCACGAGACCGACACCGCAGCGGGCGGCGAGGCCGGAACGCGGGTGCACGAAGGCCGCGTACCCCTCCGGCAGCGCGACAGACACCCCGGTGGGCAGAACGGTCCGCTCACCGGGCGCGAGTTCGCAGCTCTCGGTGGTCCGCAGATCGGCTCCGGCGTCACCGGGCTGCGCGTACGACGGCAGGGGCACGTCGGGGTCTATGCGCCGGATCAGCACGTCGAGTTCCGGACGGGGTCCACGGAGCCCCCGGTCTTCGCGGGATCCACCGTGCTCGCGGCTTTCGCGGGATCCACCGTGCTCGCGGCTTTCGCGGGATCCACCGTGCTCGCGGCTTTCGCGGGGTCCACCGTGCTCGCGGCTCACGGGTTCACCTCGAAGGCCCGGGCCCGCCGGACCTGGTCGGGATCGTCCATGGCGGCCCGGATCTCCTCGGGCCGCCCGTTCGAGGTGAAGTGCTCGACCTTGACCTCGATGAAGAGCGCGTCCGCGCGGACGGCGACGGGCCCGTCGGGACCGCCGATACGCCCGGTGGCGGTGGAGTAGATCTTGCGCCCGGCGACGGCGGTGACCTCCGCCTCCAGGAACAGCACGGTGCCCACCGGCACGGGCCGCACGAAGTCGGTCTCGAGGCGGCCGGTGACCGCGATGGTGCGCAGCAGCCAGTTCAGCGAGCCGAGCGTCTCGTCGAGCGCGGTCGCGAGCACGCCGCCGTGCGCCAGTCCGGGCGCCCCCTGGTGGGCGGGCCGCACGGTGAACTCCGCCGTGATCCGCACCCCCTCGCCCGCCCGGGCGGCGAGGTGCAGGCCGTGGGCCTGCTCATCGCCACAGCCGAAACACTGTCCGTAATGGGCGCCGAGGAGCTCGCCCGGGGCGGGCGCGTCGGGGTGCCGCACCGGCGCTGCGGCGTCGGCGGGGGGCGTCAGAGCTGCGGAAGTACCACTCACAGCCGCAGACCTTACCCGCCCACCCTGAAAGCACAGCGCCCCGAACCCGCAGCGCCCCCTCCTCCCCACCGAACCCACCCCAGGACCCGAAGCAAAGACAACTCAAAGCGAGAACAACAACCGAGCCCCCTGCTCCGGCGCGGCACGCGAACCGTGCCAAGCTTGCTCCATGCAGCTCTCCGCCCCGCCGTACGAAGAACGCCTCACCGCCCCCCGGAGCTGGTGGGCGATGTGCCTGCTGGTGGGCATCGCGATGGCCCTGGTCCTGCTCCCGTTCGGCACCCTGCCGCTGCTCGGCGGCCTCGTGGGCGGTACGGCGGTGGCGGCGATCGTGGCCAGCTCCTACGGCTCGGTCCGCATCCGCGTGGTCGGCGACTCCCTGGTGGCCGGCGAGGCGAAGATCCCGGTCACGGCGCTCGGCGAGGCCGAGATCATGGACCAGGAGGAGGCACGGGCCTGGCGCACGTACAAGGCGGACCCGCGCGCCTTCATGCTGCTGCGGGCGTACATCCCGACGGCCCTGCGGGTACGTGTCACCGACCCGCAGGACCCGACCCCGTACCTCTACCTGTCGACCCGGGAACCGCAGCGTCTGGCCGCCGCCCTGAAATCCGCCCGCACCACCGCACAGGCGTAACCCGCCGCACCACCGCACAGGCGTAACCCGCCGCACCACCGCACAGGCGTAACCCGCCAGCACCACCACGCAGGCGTTACGCGCCGGGACCGCCACGCAGGCGCGGCCCGCCCGCGGGCGAACGTTCAGTCCCCGGCCCCGAACTCCCGCCGGAACTCCCCGCCCCCCAGAGCGCGCGGACGCGGCCGCACAGGCCGCTCCAGCGGCGGCAGCTCCGGCAACGCGTCCCACGGCACCTGCGCCTTGCGCAGATCGGCCCGGATACGCCCCGCGAGCCGTCTGGTGTCACGGCTGTTCATGACCGCCCCCACGGCCGCTCCGACCATGAACGGCATCAGGTTGGGCAGGTCCCTCATCATCCGCTTCATGATCTGCTGCCGCAGCTCACGCTTCATGGGCCCGCCGAGGGCGGTGCTGAAGGTGGACGGTCTGGTCACCACGATCCCGCGCTCGCCGGACCACGAGTTCAGATACGTGGTGCTGCGCTGGGTGAGGGTGCCGGGGGGCCGCAGGCCGTAGACCTCGTGCAGTTCGGCGATCAGCTTCAGCTCGATCGCGGCGACGCCGGTGATCTCGGCGGCGAGTTCTGTGGGCATCGCGGGAGGTACGGGCAGCATCGCGGCCGCGCCGATACCGGCTCCCACGGTGGACGTCGCGGCGGCTGCGCCGGCGACGAGTCTGTCCGCGAGCTGTTCGGGGCCGAGGCCCGGGAACTGCTTGCGGAGGGTCGCGAGGTCCCGTACGGGGACGCGCGGAGCGGTGTCGATGATGCGGTCGGCGATGTACGCCAGGCCCGCTCTCGCCCGGCTGCCGCCCTTGCGAAAGCCTTCTCTGAGGTCGTACCGCCCGACCGGGTTGTACCGCCCGACGAAGCCGTCCCGACCGAAGAGATCGTGCCGCCCGGCGAAGCCGTACCGCCCGACCAGTGCGCGACGCCGGGCACCCGGCGCAGCGGCGTCGACGGCGTCATCGCCGGCATCGGTGATCTCGGTGACATCGGCGACCGGATTCGCTTCACGCGCTTCGGAATCCGCTTCACGCGCTTCGAGCGAGGCTGTTCCCGTCGGGGAAGAGCCTCGCTCGTCGTCACGCGCGCCGCCGGAGCCGTCGTACGGCCCCGGGCCGTCACCGCCGTCGTCACCGTCGCGGGAGCCGCTCTGCGACTCCACAGAGCCGTCCTGCGGCTCCACGTCCGCTCCCCGCGGGAAGCGGCGCTTCCAAGGAGGGGTCGAGCCAGTCACGGCCGACCCTGCCTCAGTCGCAGTCGCGGCAGATCGGCTGACCGTTCTTCTCGCGGGCCAGCTGGCTGCGGTGGTGCACCAGGAAGCAGCTCATGCAGGTGAACTCGTCCTGCTGCTTGGGCAGCACCCGGACGGCCAGCTCCTCGTTCGAGAGGTCCGCGCCGGGCAGCTCCAGGCCTTCGGCGGCCTCGAACTCGTCGACGTCGACCGCGGAGGTCGACTTGTCGTTCCGCCTGGCCTTCAGCTCTTCAAGGCTGTCCGAGTCGACGTCGTCGTCGGTCTTGCGTGGGGTGTCGTAATCCGTTGCCATGTCGCTCTCCCCCTCTGGGTGTCTGCGGTGTCTCCAGCGCACGTAACGCGTGAGAGGCCGGACTTGTGCCCGACCCGAGGCGGAGATTTTGCCTCACATCAAGGTCTGTTACTCAATCGACACCCAACCGGACTCCTCATGAGTGATCGGCTTGGATGGCGATGGGGACCGTACACGGTCCGAATGTCGCACTTCAAAGCGGTCTCACCGTGTACTTCCCGTGATCAAGACCCCCGAAAACCCGGATTTTACGGGCTTTCTGGGGGTCCACATGATCACAGAGAGTAGATGGCCTGAAAATCGCTTCTGTGATCGATCACACATTGGACTCCGGGACGAGTGCCCCGAAAATTCCGCGCAAAGCGAACATCGCCGTGTGTCGGCGACATGCTCTCAGACCGGCAGGGTGACCCGCATCACGAGCCCACCTCCCTCCCGCGGCTCCGCGTGGATGTGTCCGCCGTGCGCGCGGGCGACCGAGCGGACGATGGAAAGGCCGAGGCCCACGCCCTTGTCGCTGCCCGTGCGCTCGGTACGCAACCGCCGGAAGGGCTCGAAAAGATTGTCGATCTCGTACGCGGGCACCACGGGCCCGGTGTTGGAGACGACCAGCACCGCCTGGCCGTGCTGGACCTCGGTGGTCACCTCGACCCAGCCGCGCTCCGGTACGGCGTCACCGGTCGGCACGTTGTACCGCACAGCGTTCTGCACCAGGTTCAGGGCGATCCGCTCCAGCAGTACGCCGTTGCCCTGGACCACCGCGGGAGCCCGCTCGCCGCGGATCTCCACGCCCTTGGCGTCCGCCTCGCTCCTGGCCTGGTCGATCGCCTGCGAGGCCACCTCGGCGAGGTCCACGGGCTTGCGCTCGACGATCTGGTTGTCGCTGCGGGCGAGCAGCAGCAGCCCTTCGACGAGCTGCTCGCTGCGCTCGTTGGTCGCGAGCAGCGTCTTGCCGAGCTGCTGGAGCTCCACCGGGGCTCCGGGGTCGGAGAGGTGCACCTCCAGGAGCGTGCGGTTGATCGCCAGCGGCGTCCGCAGCTCGTGCGAGGCGTTCCCGACGAACCGCTGCTGGGCGGTGAAGGCCCGCTGGAGCCGTTCCAGCATGTCGTCGAAGGTGTCCGCGAGCTCCTTCAGCTCGTCGTCCGGGCCGTCCAGCTCGATGCGCCGGGACAGGTCCGAGCCCGCCACCGCGCGCGCGGTGCGGGTGATCCGGCCGAGCGGCGAGAGCACCCGGCCCGCCATCGCGTAGCCGAAGGCGAAGGCGATGATCGCGAGGCCGAGGAGCGCGAGCAGCGAGCGGCTGAGCAGGTCGTCGAGCGCGTGCTGGCGCTGCTCGTTGACGCAGGCGTACATCGCGTCGTTGAGCTCGCTGGCCGTCAGCTTCTGCGGGAAATTGCAGGTCTGGCTGGTGACGCCGCCGTAAGTGATCTTGAAGGGCAGTTCGCTGCCGACGGTCAGGGCCTGCGCGGCGAGCAGATAGATGATCGACAGCAGCAGGATGCCGGCGATCAGGAACATGCCGCCGTAGAGCAGGGTGAGCCGTATCCGGATGGTCGGCCGCAGCCAGGGGAACGGTGTCTGCGGTTTCCTCGGGTCCCAGGTCGGCTTCGGGGGTGCCGCCGGGGGTGCGGGTGTGCCGGCCACGGGGGTCAGATCCGGTAGCCCGAGCCGGGCACGGTGACGATCACCGGCGGCTCGCCGAGCTTGCGGCGCAGGGTCATGACGGTCACCCGCACCACGTTGGTGAACGGGTCCGTGTTCTCGTCCCAGGCCTTCTCCAGGAGCTGCTCGGCCGAGACCACGGCGCCCTCGCTGCGCAGCAGCACCTCCAGGACGGCGAACTCCTTCGGCGCGAGCTGGACCTCGGTGCCGTCGCGGAAGACCTCGCGCCGGTTCGGGTCGAGCTTGATGCCGGCCCGCTCCAGGACGGGCGGCAGCGGGACGCTCGTACGGCGTCCGAGGGCCCGTACGCGCGCGGTGAGCTCGCTGAACGCGAAGGGCTTGGGCAGATAGTCGTCGGCGCCGATCTCCAGCCCCTCGACCCGGTCGCTGACGTCGCCGGAGGCCGTGAGCATCAGCACGCGGGTGGGCATGCCGAGCTCGACGATCTTGCGGCAGACGTCGTCGCCGTGCACCAGGGGGAGGTCGCGGTCGAGGACGACCACGTCGTAGTCGTTCACGCCGATGCGCTCCAGGGCGGCCGCACCGTCGTACACGACGTCGACGGCCATGGCCTCCCGGCGCAGTCCGGTGGCCACCGCATCGGCGAGCAGCTGCTCGTCCTCGACGACGAGTACGCGCACGTCGCTTGTCCTTCCTCTGTCCGCCCGCGCGGCGCCGCATGGGCGCGCGTGAGCGCTGTCTGTCTCCGGTAAGACCTCCATCCTGCCCTTTTCGGCCATAAGTCGGCTGTAAGGCGGGGGCGGAGACGGGCGGAGACCAGCCGGACGCGGGCCGGACGCGAGGTCCGGAGCCCGGCCCAGAAATGCCGGATTTTCTCGTGCGGCCGAGGTTTCCCCGCGAGGAGACAGGGGGAGGACGGCTTTACACCCCGCGATCACGCTCTGCTCGTGGCAAGCCGTCCCCCGGTACGCCAACCCGCTTCTCCGCAGAGCGGGCGTGGGTGTCCGGCACCGTCGCCGCCCAGCCCGGGCAGCGCTGGGCACCCCTGAGAGACGTGATCGCCCCTTCCGAACGGCACACCCCCGTGCCACCGACCCACGACCCAGGACGAGGGGGCGCAGCATGGACGCTTTCACCGCAGGACTTCTGCAGCGCATAGAGGCGACCGAGTCCGACCTGACGCGGGCCCGCGAGACAGGCGACGACTTCCTCGCGGAGGTCGAGCAGGGCGAGCTCGAGGACCTGCACCGCCTGGCGGCGGAGCACGGTGTGAAGGTCGGCGCAATGCACGCCTGATCCATTCGTACGTCGGCGGGGCCCCGGTATCGATCCAGTACCGGGGCCCCGCCGCATGTCCGTAAGCCTTGATTCCTCAATGTCCGTACGCCTGATGTCCGTACGCCTGATGTCCGTACGCCCTGATGTCCTGACGACCGGTCGCCGGACGTGGGCGCCGGCGCGTGCCGGCGGTCGTCAGTCGTGCCAGGCGCCGAGGGCTTCCAGCCGGGTCTGGAGCGGCTCGAAGAGGCCGGGCGGGGCCGCCACGGTCAGCTCGGTCGACAGGGGCTCTGAGGGGCGTCCACCGGTGAGCGCGCCCGCCTCGCGGGCTATCAGGTCGCCCGCCGCGTAGTCCCACGGGTTCAGCCCGCGCTCGTAGTACGCGTCGAGGCGGCCCGCCGCCACGTCGCACAGGTCGATCGCGGCCGAGCCGC
The DNA here is from genome assembly GCF_042732375.1 of Streptomyces sp. NPDC059785. Taxonomy (NCBI): domain Bacteria; kingdom Bacillati; phylum Actinomycetota; class Actinomycetes; order Kitasatosporales; family Streptomycetaceae; genus Streptomyces; species Streptomyces sp. NPDC059785. The sequence goes on along the minus strand of NZ_JBHWHV010000008.1, from coordinate 6,685 downwards.
CGCGGCGGATGTCCCGCACCTCGGGGATCAGCTCCCGTACGACGTCGGCCTGCCGGGCGCGGCGCTCGGCGAGGTAGCCGAAGCCCGTGCCGACGAGGGCCAGCGCGAGGTCGGGGGCCCGCCGGACCCGGACCGGCCGGTCGTTCAGGAACGCGCCGCCGCCGAGCACGGCGCGGAAGGTCTCGCCGCGCACGGGCGCGTGCACCACGCCGACGAGGGTCTCGCCGTCCTTGCGGGCCGCGATGGACACGGCCCAGCTCGGCAGCCCGTACAGATAGTTCACCGTGCCGTCGATCGGGTCGATCACCCACTCGACGCCGCTGGTGCCCGCCACGCTGGCGCCCTCCTCGCCGAGCACGCCGTCGTCCGGTCTGCGGTCGGCGAGCATGGCGGTGATCAGCTTCTCGGAGGCGATGTCCATCTCGGTGACGACGTCGACGGCGCTGGTCTTGGTGGCGGCCACGCCCAGGTCTGCGGGGCGGCCGTCGCGCAGGAAGGTGCCCGCGCGGTGGGCGGCCTCCAGCGCCAGGTCCAGCAGTTCCGCGCTGAGCCGGTCGTTCGCGGTGGCGGTCACTTCGCTCCTCATGCGTAGAACCTCAGGCGTAGGGGCTGTCGGCGCCCGCGGCGGCGGGCCTGGGGGCGCGGGCGGGGCAGCAGCCCACGGGGCACAGGTCGTGGCTCGCGCCCAGGGCGCCGAGGGCGCAGGGCGCGACGGCCCGCCCGCTCTCGGTGGCGGCGCGCTCCAGGACGAGGTCGCGGATCGCGGCGGCGAAGCGGGGGTCGGCGCCCACGGTGGCCGAGCGGCGCACCGGCAGGCCCAGCTCGGCCGCCTTGGCGGTGGCCTCGGTGTCCAGGTCGTACAGCACTTCCATGTGGTCGGAGACGAAGCCGATGGGGGCCATCACGACGGCCGGGACCCCGGCGGCGTGCCGCTCCTCCAGGTGGTCGCAGATGTCCGGCTCGAGCCACGGAATGTGCGGGGCGCCGGAGCGCGACTGGTAGACGAGCTGCCAGGGGTGGTCGATGCCGGTCTCCTCGCGGACCGCGTCGGCGATCACCCGGGCGACGTCCAGGTGCTGCCTGACGTAGGCTCCGCCGTCCCCGTGCTCCGGCTCCGGGCCGCTGGTGTCGGCGGCGGAGGTGGGGATGGAATGCGTGGTGAACGCCAGGTGCGCGCCGGCCCGGACCTCCTCGGGCAGCTCGGCCAGCGACTTCAGGACGCCCTCGGTCATGGGCCGCACGAAACCGGGGTGGTTGAAGTAATGACGCAGCTTGTCCACGTGGGGCACCGGCAGACCCTCGGTCTCCAGCGTGGCCAGGGCCTCCGCCAGGTTCTCCCGGTACTGGCGGCAGCCCGAGTACGAGGCGTAGGCGCTGGTGGCCAGGACCAGGATGCGGCGGCGGCCGTCGGCGACCATCTCGCGGAGGGTGTCGATCAGGTACGGCGCCCAGTTCCGATTGCCCCAGTAGACCGGGAGGTCGAGGCCGGCCGCCGCGAAGTCCTTGCGCAGGGCGTCCAGGAGGGCGCGGTTCTGGGCGTTGATCGGGCTGACCCCGCCGAACAGGAAGTAGTGCTGGCCCACTTCCTTCAGGCGTTCCTTGGGGATGCCGCGGCCCCGCGTCACGTTCTCCAGGAACGGGACCACGTCGTCGGGGCCCTCGGGGCCGCCGAAGGACAGCAGGAGCAGGGCGTCGTAGGGGCTGGCATCGAGCACGTCTGGCATGCGTAGATCCTCCCACCCGCCACTGACAACCGGGATCGGGGCCCACGGCGCGGCGTACATGGGCTTTTCGTACCCGTAAGCTGTGTCGGCTGGCTTTACGCCTTACCCGGCCCCGCGGCCCAGCCTCCCGACCCCGCTCCTCACCGGATCCCGACCAAGGACACCCCGTGCCCAGCCCCTACCGCGCCCTGTTCGCCGCCCCCGGCTCCAAGGGCTTCTCCGCCGCGGGATTCCTCGGCCGGATGCCGCTGTCCATGATGGGCATCGGCGTCGTGACGATGATCTCCCAGCTCACCGGCCGTTACGGGCTGGCCGGCGGGCTCTCGGCGACGATCGCGCTGGCCGCGGCGGCGCTCGGCCCGCAGGTGTCGCGGCTCGTGGACCGGTACGGGCAGCGGCGGGTGCTGCGCCCGGCGACGCTGCTCGCGCTGGCGGCGGCCGCCGGACTGCTGCTCGCCGCGCACTTCGGGTGGCCGGACTGGGCGCTGTTCGTGTGCGCGGCCGGCATCGGCTGCGTGCCGAGCGTCGGCGCGATGATCCGGGCCCGCTGGGCGGCCCTGTACGGGGGCACCCCGCAGCTGCACACCGCGTACTCCTTCGAGTCGGTGGTGGACGAGGTCTGCTTCATCTTCGGGCCGATCATTTCCATCGGTCTGTCCACGGTCTGGTTCCCGGAGGCGGGTCCGCTGCTGGCCGCATGCTTCCTCGCGGCCGGTGTCTTCTGGCTGACCTCCCAGCAGGCGACCGAGCCGGTGCCGCATCCGCGCGAGCACCACACCGGCGGCTCGGCGCTGCGCTCGGCGGGGCTCCAGGTGCTGGTGGCGACCTTCGTGGCGACCGGGGCGATCTTCGGCGCGGTCGACGTGGTGACCGTGGCCTTCGCCGAGGAGCGCGGGCACAAGGGCGCCGCGAGCGTCGTCCTCGCGGTGTACGCGGCGGGTTCCTGTGCCGCGGGTGCCGTATTCGGGCTGCTGCGCTTCGCGGGGGCGCCGGAACGCAGGTGGCTGCTGGGCATCTGCGCGATGGCCGTGAGTATGATCCCCCTCCTACTGGTCGGGAACCTGCCGTTGCTGGCCGTGGCGCTGTTCGTTGCGGGGCTGTCCATCGCGCCGACGATGATCACGACGATGTCCCTCATAGAGCAGCACGTCCCACGCGCGAAACTGACCGAGGGGATGACCTGGGTGAGCACCGGGCTCGCGGTCGGGGTCGCGCTCGGCTCCTCCGTGTCCGGCTGGGTGATCGACACCGCCGGCGCGAAGGCCGGGTACGGGGTTCCGGCGGTCTCCGGGGCCGTCGCGGTCGTGGTGGGTCTGCTCGGCCACCGCCGGCTGACCAGGCCGGTTCCGCGGCAGGAGGGGACCCATGAGCAGCACAGCGACCGGGCGGAGCGGAACGTGGCGTAACTGGGCGGGCACTGTCACCGCCCGTCCGGCGCGGGAGGTCGCGCCCGCCTCCGTGGACGAGCTCGCCGCGGCCGTGCGCACGGCCGCCGAGGACGGTCTGCGGGTGAAGGCCGTCGGCACCGGGCACTCCTTCACGGCCGCCGCCGCGACCGACGGGGTGCTGGTCCGCCCTCAGCTGCTCAGCGGGATACGGGAGATCGACCGGGCGGCCGGCACCGTCACCGTCGGCGCGGGCACCTCGCTCAAGCGCCTCAACCTGGCTCTCGCGCGCGAGGGACTGTCGCTGACGAACATGGGCGACATCATGGAGCAGACGGTCTCGGGGGCGACCAGTACGGGCACGCACGGCACCGGACGCGACTCGGCCTCGATCGCCGCGCAGATCAAAGGACTGGAGCTGGTCACAGCCGACGGCTCGGTGCTCAGCTGCTCCGAGCGGGAGAACCCCGACGTCTTCGCGGCGGCCCGGGTCGGACTCGGCGCCCTGGGGATCGTCACCGCGATCACCTTCTCCGTGGAGCCCGTCTTCCTGCTCACCGCCCGCGAGGAACCGATGACCTTCGACAGGGTCACCGCGGAGTTCGACGAACTCTTCACCGAGAACGAGCACTTCGAGTTCTACTGGTTCCCGCACACCGGCAACTGCAACACCAAGCGCAACAACCGCAGCGTGGGTCCCGAACGGCCGGTCGGCCGGTTCAGCGGCTGGATCGACGACGAGTTCCTCTCCAACGGCGTCTTCCGGGCGGCCAATCTGCTCGGCCGCGCCGTCCCCGCGGCCATCCCCTCGATCGCCGCGGTCTCCAGCCGCGCCCTGTCCGCCCGGACGTACACCGACATTCCCTACAAGGTCTTCACTTCTCCGCGCCGGGTGCGCTTCGTGGAGATGGAGTACGCCGTGCCGCGCGAGGCGCTCGTCGAGGCGCTGCGCGAGCTGAGGCGGACGGTCGACCGCTCGGGCCTGCGGGTCAGTTTCCCGGTCGAGATCCGCACGGCGCCCGCGGACGACATCGCGCTCTCCACGGCGTCCGGCCGGGAGAGCGCGTACATCGCCGTCCACATGTTCAAGGGGACGCCCTATCAGGCGTACTTCACAGCCGCCGAGCGGATCTTCACCGCCCACGAGGGGCGGCCGCACTGGGGCAAGGTGCACACCCGGGACGCCGAGTACTTCTCCGGGGTCTATCCCCGCTTCGGCGAGTTCACCGCTCTGAGGGATCGGCTTGATCCGGAGCGTCGCTTCCAGAACGACTACTTGCGCCGGGTTCTGGGGTCGTAGCCGCGGAGCCGCTCGGGGTGGGCGCCGGACTCGTCGCGTCCTCGCCGGAGTCCCCGTCGCCGTCCTGGCTCGGAGTGGCGTCGGGGGTCTGCGCCGGGCTCTGCTCCTGGGTGCTCCCGTCGCCCGGAGCCGAGTCGTCACCACCGGTCGGGGTGCCGCTCTCCTGCGACGCGGACGGCGAGGACGAGGGGTCGGGGGACGGCGTACTGTCCGCCGAGGACGACGTGTTGTTGCCGGTCAGCGCGTCACGGACCGTGGTACCGCCCCCGCCGCTGAAGCTGTCGCCGGACACCAGCTCGTACGTCGTGATGCCCGCCATGGTGACGCCGAAGACCAGGGCCGCGGCGATCAGCGGGCGCCGCCGGCCGCGGGCACGCGCGCGATAGACGGTGCCTTCGCCGAACTCGTACGCCGGTGTGACGGCGCCCGGCTCCCGCGCCGGGCCGGGCCTGACCGGCCTGCCCTGGGCCGTCGCATCACGGATCTGCTCACCGGTGCGCTTGAAGAAGTGCTGGAAGACCGTGCCCCCGCAGGTGGCGATCACACTCACCACCCCGGCACCCAGGATCGTCCCGTACACCCCGAAGTAGGAGGCCAGTTTGGCCGCCACCACGGCGGCCACGGCGCTGCCGGCGACCTGCGGGAGGCTCAGGTCCACCCGTTTCCTCCTCGGCTCCTGCGCGGCTTCCGACTTCTCGCCCATTCCCGAACCTTGCCTGCCTTTCCCGTACTTGCTCGACCTACTGCACGAGAAGGGGACGTACGGGCGAAACGATTAGTTCCGTTTCTGGGGATTACGTGAAGTGCGCCACGTTTTACTTCACGAAGACCGGCAAGAGAGGGCCCAACTCCCACCCGGCGCAAGAAGTTGAGCGGCGCGCCGATCCACGTAGGTGGCCCGAATGGAGTACTGTGGCGAGCCCTGGGTCCGGACTCCCGCCAGGGTGTCCGGGGCCTGCACAGGACCGCCGGGAGGGGGATCGTTGCACAGGGTGATGAGTTTCGTCACTTAGCGTTGCGAACAGGTAACCGTGCCATAACGGCGATCTTGGGCCCGCGCCCGACACGCCGGGCAACTCGGCAAGGTTGTGGCAGGCTGCACCCGGGCAGGCCACACTCGACTAGCGGAAGCAGCGACGCACGTGACGTCGGCAGGCACCACCCGGGAGGTCCCCATGCCCGAACTGCGTGTCGTGGCCGTCTCCAATGACGGCACACGGCTGGTGCTGAAGGCTGCGGACAGCACGGAGTACACCCTTCCGATCGACGAACGGCTCCGCGCCGCCGTGCGCGGCGACCGTCCCCGCCTCGGCCAGATCGAGATCGAGGTGGAGAGCCATCTCCGCCCCCGAGACATCCAGGCACGTATACGTGCCGGCGCCTCCGCGGAGGAGGTCGCCCAGCTCGCCGGCATCCCCGTCGACCGCGTCCGCCGCTTCGAGGGCCCCGTGCTCGCGGAGCGCGCCTTCATGGCCGAGCGGGCCCGTAAGACCCCCGTCCGCCGGCCCGGCGAGAACGCCGGACCGCAGCTCGGCGAGGCCGTGCAGGAGCGGCTGCTGATCCGCGGCGCCGAGAAGGACACCGTCCAGTGGGACTCCTGGCGCCGCGACGACGGCACCTGGGAAGTGCTGCTGGTCTACCGGGTCGCGGGCGAGCCCCACTCGGCGAGCTGGACCTACGACCCGCCCCGGCGGCTGGTCCAGGCCGTGGACGACGAGGCGCGCTCGCTGATCGGCGAGTCCGACGACCTCGCGGCGCCCGAGCCCAGCTTCCCGTTCGTGCCGCGGATCGCCCGGCTGCCCCGCGACCGCCCGCTGGACCGCGCCCTGGACCGGCAGTCCGAGCGGCCGAGCCTGCCGGCCGCCGCTCCGGACCCGGCCGAGGAGAACCCGGCCGAGCGCGACTCGCTCACCAGCCTGCTGGAAGCGGTGCCGAGCTTCCGCGGCGACATGGTCGTGCCCGAGCGCCCCTCGGCCACCGAGCGTCCCGCAGTGGAGGAGCCGCCCGCACCCGAGCCCGAGGCGGAGGAGCCCCCGGCCCCCGCCGCCTCGGCCGGCTCCGCCTACGCGGACGTGCTGATGCCCCGCTCGGTCACCGCGCACCGGGACCGGCTCGTCGGCGCCACCGACCGTCAGGCCGAGGCCGACGGCGTGCGCCCCGGCCGCCGTGCGGCCGTCCCGAGCTGGGACGAGATCGTCTTCGGCACCCGCAGGAAGAAGCAGGAGTAGTCCGGCGGCCCACCGGCTCCGGAAAAGGGGTCCGCACCCGGCCGGGTG